>NZ_JAMPKN010000010.1:0-206463 GCF_039962155.1 Trichocoleus desertorum AS-A10
TGACCGTTTTTGACCGTTCGGGAGGAGGCACAGAGGGGACAAGCAGGCATGAGCAAACAAAGAGCATTCGAAAATGAACTTTACTCTTCTATCATTACATCTTGAGCACTACCCAAGTCCAATAAAAAAGGGGCAACCGCTTGCCCCCATCACGAATCTGTCTGCAATCAAAATGCAGCTTAAGACTCTTCATCTTCCCCTTCTTCGTCATTGGGATAGACAAAGCCCTTAGAACGTCCGGTCAAAATGGATTTGCCAAGAGAGAGAGCTTTTTGCGCCTGCAACGCGGCTTTGCGCTTCCAGGTCGCTTTACGCATATCTCGCTTAGACTTGGATGTTTTCTTCTTAGGAACAGCCATGCTCGTCCGTGCGGCGATCGCAATTTTTAGACAACCCTCCTATTCTAGGGCATGATGCCTCCATTTAAACCAAGCCTTTTGCAGGTCATTAAGCAATTTTGATTGATCAGCTAGCTGCAAACTAACGATTTCCCCCATCAGTTGACTGATTGGGAGTTGTGGTTCCATTAGGCTGTGTAGTTGGTGTAATGACTTGCCCATTGGGAGTCGTAATAGTGAAAGAGCCGTTGTTGGGCGCGTTGTTGGGCGTTGTAGTTGTACCAGTGCCCGGTGCTGTCGTTCTGTTTATTCCTGGTGTTCCGATCCCAGTCGGTTGAGCGCCAGGAGCAACAGTTTGACCATTCGGAGTCGTAATCACTGACCCTTGATTTCCAGGCGTTGTGGATGCCCCAGGGGCAAGAGTACCAGGTCCAGCCGGAGTTATTTGAGTGCCGCCACCTGGTCCCGTTCCGGTTCCAGTAGTGCCCCCCTGTCCTGCACCTGTTCCAACACCTGTGCCAGTTCCCGTAGTAGGTGCAACAGTGCCTGCACCCGCGCCCGTCCCGGTACCTGTACCTGTGCCCGTATTAGCTCCAGTACCGGTTCCGGGGACAGTTCCAGGAACGGTTGTATCAGTTCCAGTTCCCGCGCCCGTTCCAACACCTGTGCCAGTCCCAGTCACACCACCCGGAATAGTAGTGCTAGGCCCAGTTCTGTTGCCTGTATTAGCTCCAGTGCCTGTTCCGGGGACAGTTCCAGGAACGGTTGTGTCAGTTCCAGTTCCTGCTCCTGTTCCAACACCTGTGCCAGTCCCAGTCACACCACCAGGAACGGTTGTGTCGGTTCCAGTTCCTGCTCCTGTTCCAACACCTGTGCCAGTCCCAGTCACACCACCAGGAACGGTTGTGTCGGTTCCAGTTCCTGCTCCTGTTCCAACACCTGTGCCAGTTCCGGTAGTAGGTGCAACAGTGCCTGCACCCGCGCCCGCTCCGGTACCTGTGCCAGTCGTGCCGCCAGGCGTAGTCGTGCCTGTTCCACCTGTATTTCCAGTTCCGGTACCTGTGCCGCCAGTAGGTACAGTCGTGCCTGCACCCGTTCCCGTTCCAGTACCTGTAGCACCAGGAGCAGCAGTACCAGTACCTGTGCCTGCACCCGTTCCAGTTCCCGCGCCCGTTCCAGTTCCACCATTTGGTGCGGCTGGTATACCAGGTGCTCGACTACCTGCGGGGATGTTGCTTCCTGGCGCTCCTGGCGTGGGTGCTACTGGTACGGTAGCAGGTTGCGAGGGTACAACCGGAGGTGGCGGTGGAGCAGCTTGAGCGGGTACGGTCTCTTCAGCTACGCCTTGATTTAGCCGTAACAACGCTTGCGAAGTGCGAAAGTAGGTTGCCCAACGTTGTGGATCAGGACGGCTGCGCCATTGAGTGCGGCTGACATCTAGATTCAGTACAGGTACTACCGAGCCTTCACTTTGGGCTGAGACGATGACAGACACTTGACTGGTCAAAATGTCGCGATCGAAACTGCGCTGAGCCGCAGCTCTAGCGGCAATTTCCGCTCGGCGCAAAAGCGTTTCGTAGCTCTCCCCGGTGCGGCGGTCTAGGGCCACATCTACTCTGGCGGTATAAGCTTGAGCCGCTTGAGGAGCGATCGCAGCTTGGGTGAGCCAAACGCTACCCCCTAATCCTAAGCAGGTTGCCAAGCTTAGAAGTTGCGGGAGTGCTAAAAAACGAAGGTGGGAAGGGGAAAACTCTCGCATGTTTGCTGCTAGCTCCTTACGCGATCACTCAGCAAGACCACTCAATATATTAATGACTCAGACTTGGTTAAACTGGACACCATCTTAAGCGGGGTCAGGTTTAAGCAGTTTAAATGAGTTAGTTATTAGAAATTTAATTCATAATGAAGCAGAATTAACTTAGACTATAGACGGAATTTTAGACGTTGCGTTTTTATCTTGAGGTTTGCAGTTTCTGACCTGAATTTAATGCCTCACGAAGGCAGTCAGATATTACTGTTTCTTATCTCTCTAGGGTTGTGCACTGGGTCAGCCAAACAAATTTGTCAGATAACTTAGTTTTCAATAAAAGTTTTCAATAAAAAAGTTATCGTACTTCTTGTCTTTTTAACCAACAACATGCCACTTGAGCTGAGTAAAAACAGAGCGTAAGGTTCCTATTTACTTGAACTGCCTTCTGGGCACACTATCTAGTAAGAATCTAGGGCATTCAGCATGGTGAAACACTGGGCGATCGCAATTGGTATCAATCAATATCAGTTCTTGCAGCCTTTGAGGTATGCCCAGCAGGACGCCCAGGCTCTGCATGATTTTCTAGTGGAGGAAGCAGGCTTCCCAGCCGAACAGTGCCTACTGCTAACCGATGCTTCGTTACCTGTTGCCGATCGCTCCACTTATCCCACTGGAGGTTCGCTACAAGCTTGGATTGATCAGTTTTGCCAACAGTGGGTGCACCCCGGCGACCTGGTTTGGTTTTTCTTTAGCGGTTATGGAGTCTGTTACCAAGGACAAGACTACCTAATGCCGATTGATGGTGATCCAGCCGATATTCCTGGTACTGCCATCTCAGTGCGATCGCTGCTGGGACAATTGGATGCCATTGCCGCCGAGACAGCCTTGTTATGCTTGGATATGAATCGGAGCCAAGGGCTGCCATCGGATCAACCGCTGGGCACTCAGACCTTGGAATGTGCCCGTCAACTCAGCGTCGCCACAATCCTGGCTTGCGAACCGGGTGAGTTCTCGTACGAGACTGCCAGCTTGCATCATGGGTGCTTTACGGCTGCCTTGTTGGAGGGGCTGCGGTTTGGTAAATGTGACACCCTCGCCGATCTAGATTATTTTTTGCGCGATCGCCTCCCAGAACTGACTGAGCACTATTGGCAACCCGCTCAGCATGCGGTAGTGCTAGTGCCACTAGGGAAAGGGCAGCAGGGCATCTTGCCTCACTCAATGGTGGCTGCAAGCACCTGGAATACACTCGATCGCCCATCTGACCCGGCTGACACAATGGCTGCGCTCGACTCAGATGCATCTCGTGGCTATATATCCTTGCAAGCACCACCCCAAGCGGGAACTGGTCTCTCTACTCTCTCTGTTACGGGTGATTCTGGCACAGGTCCTTCTGGCACGGGTGATTTTGGCAATGCTGACCACTCTTCTCGTTCCTCGCCCTACCAGATTTTAGAACGGTTGACTCGTAGGCCAGCTAGTTCTACTACACAACCCGCCCCATCTAGTCCTCTATCCCCTCAATCCCCTATGCGAGATCCCGAAGCAGAACCAGAAATGGCAGATAGCGTATTTTGGCGACGGTTGCTGGTTTGGGGCGGTTTGATTGCATTTGTTTTGTGCTCAGGTGTGATCATTCGCAATAAAGCAGCCTTTACAGGTCAGCCCATCGACAATGCTGTTGTCTCCACAGCCACCCAATCGTCGAAGTCCACTCCTACGCCTGTGGCAACGGTGGCGACTTCAACCACAGGTGCGACAGCAACGGCTCCGGTGGTGAGCCCCACCCCCGTCCCAGACAAGGCTGCGCCTAGTCCTCCTGCTACAGTTGCCGCCTCGGATGTGCCACCGACACAACTGCTGCCCGCCGCTCAGACAGCGCTGCAACAGAATAAATCTCAAGAAGCCTTGCGCCTGCTTAATCAGGTACCCGCCAAGCAGCAAACCGAGCAGTACCGTAATCTGAAAACTCAGGCAGAACAGCAGGTTAATCAAGATTTATTGGAAAAAGCAAGAGTAACGATTCGACCGAATCAAGCTTCCCGGTTTAATCAAGCGATCGCTCAAGCCAGCAAAATCAAGCCAGGTCAACCGCTCTACGACCAAGCCCAACAAGATATTCAGCGCTGGAGTCAAGTGATTTTAGACTTGGCAGAGGGTCGAGCCAAGCAAGGTCAGTTTGGCGAGGCGATACAAACCGCTCGCTTGGTGCCCAAGAATAATGCTGCCGTTTATGGCCAAGCTCAGCAAGCGATCGCGGGATGGCAACAAAGCTCTCAGCAGCAAAAGACTAACCAAGCTCTGATTGACCAAGCTCAGGGTTCGTTGCGGCGGGGGGAAGCGTCTTCTTACAGTCGCGCGATCGCCTTGGTTCGACGCATCCCCGCAGGCCAACCAGGGTATTTGGAAGCCCAACGACTCACGGGCGAATGGAGCAATATCATTTTAGGGATGGCAGAACTGCGAGCGTCACGGGGGCGGATTCAGGCAGCCTTGCAAACTGCGACTCTCGTTCCATCAGGGACACCTGCTTATGCTCAAGCTCAGAAATCTATTGCTGCGTGGAAGCGTTGATTTCGCTTTATTTCATTGCCTCAATCAGCAATCACGGTTGGGGTGGTCCAGCCTGAGCGAATTGGAATCTCAATTAAAAACTCAGTTCCTTGGCCCACTTGAGACGTGCATTTGAGCATACCGCCATGTTTTTCTACCACGATCTGATAACTGATCGATAGGCCTAACCCTGTGCCTTGGCCTACAGGCTTGGTGGTGAAGAATGGATCAAAAATTCGCGACCGCACCGCTTCTGACATGCCAGGGCCATTGTCACTAATCCGGATCAGCATTTGGGAAGCATAAGACGCAGACTGCATCAGTTCTGTCTCAATTTTGATTAACCCTGGATTGAACGGCAGACCTTGAGCTAGACGTTGCTGGTTGTCATTCTCGATCGCATCAATAGCATTGCTGATGATATTCATGAAGACCTGGTTGAGTTGGCCCGCGTAGCACTCCGCTAGGGGCAACAATCCATATTGCTTCACGACCCTGATTGCCGTTGGATCATTCGCCAGCTTGAGACGATGTTGCAGAATCATCAAGGTGCTATCAATGCCTTCATGGACATCGACAGGTTTTTTCTCTGCCTGATCTAGGCGGGAAAAATTCCGCAGTGACAACACGATCTGACGAATGCGGTCGGTTCCCACTTTCATCGAAGCCAACATTTTAGGCAAGTCTGTGGCTAAGAAGTCTAGCTCAATTGATTCAGCGTATTCTTGGATGGGCCGCTCAGGGTTGGGGTAGTGTTGCTGATAGAGATGGAGCAGCGTCAGCAATTCTTTGGTGTATTCGCTGACATAGTTGACATTGCCATAAATGAAATTGACGGGATTGTTGATTTCGTGCGCCACTCCAGCCACGAGCTGCCCCAAACTCGACATTTTCTCAGTCTGGATCAGTTGCGTCTGGGTTTGTTGCAGTTCGTTCAGGGTTTGAGCGAGTTGCACCGTCTGGTGTTGGGTTTGAGTCAGCAATTCGGCTTGTTGAATTGCCACTCCCAACTGCGCGGCAATCTGAGTTACAAACTCAATCTCAGACGTTGTCCATGCATGAGGCTGAGAGCATTGATGCACACACAACAAGCCCCAAAGTTCATCACTTTGAATCAGCGGCACCACCAAATTCGCTCTGACCTGAAACTGCTCCAAAATCTTCAGGTGGCAATCGCTCAAGTTGGCAGCATATAGATCAGCCACCGCTTGAATTCGACCGAGCCGATAGTAGGGGGCATACTGTTCGCCAAAACAGTGGTCATGAACTTTCCGGTCTAGTACGGAGGTAAAACCAGGCAGCACACTTTCGGAAACGAAGACACCATCCTGGCAACTAGACTCTGGCTCAAACCGAAACACCCCCACGCGATCGACGTTAAGCAGTTGGCGCACTTCTCGGGCTGTTGCCTGAAAAATCGTTTGCAAATCCAGCGATTCACGAATCTTGGTGATCACCTCAAACAACGTTTTTTGTTGCTCAGCCGCTTGTTCAATCTGTTTAGCTTGTGCGGTTGCCATCGCCGCGGTCGCACAGCTTTGCTCATATAATTCCGCTTGCTGAATCGCGATCGCCACTTGGTCGGCCAACTGTTCTAGCAACTCCATTTCAAAGGCTTGCCACTGGCGCGGCCCTCGGCACTCATGGGCAATCAGCAAGCCCCACAGTTGCTCACCCATACGAATTGGCACTACCAAGTTGGCTTGAACCTGCAGATTGTCTAAAAATTCGATATGACAAGGATGCAAATTAGATTGCTTGACATGATCGATCGCGCGAATCCGACCGCGCTGGTACAAGCTGGCATGCTCGGTCGGGAAACATTCGTCTGCATATTTTTCATGCAAAATTGACTGCCACCCCGATGCCACCTCTTCCACCACAATCTCCCCTTGCCAACCCCGCACGAATTGATAAATCACCACGCGATCGGTATCGAGCAAGCCGCGGACTTCTCGCACAATCGTTTGCAGGATGGTCGGCAAATTTAGCGTGCTACGAATTTGGTCACTCACCTGCCTCAGGAGACGAGCAGACTCTAAGGCTTGCTCTAGCTCTTGGGTGCGTTGCTGAACTTGCAACTCCAGACTGATATTCAACCCATGTATTTGTTGGTAAAGCTGCTGCTGCTGGATGGCCATTGAGAAGTGCTCCCCTAAGGCAGCAGCCAAGTCCCAATCTTCTGGCGTCCAAGGCAAAGCTTGGCCTTGCTTGAGTTCTTGCCAAGCTTCAAAAGAGTTGCGGGGTTGAAATTGTCGCTGATCCGAGTCAAACTGCCCTGCCCACAGGGTTGCGGTATCGATCGCATCTCGAAAAACTGTGAGATAACCCAAAAATTGTTGGCGATATTGCAGCGGCACAACTAAGATGCCACGAATGAGCGTAGCCCGGAACGCTGGTGCTAAAACTCGCAGTTCTGGTTCCTTATAAAGGTCAGTAATCGACTGCTGCCAAAACTCGGCCTTTGATTCGGCAGGTTTAAAGTACTGCTGCCAGAGGGGGCTTTGTTCGATCATCCAGGTCTGGTCTTGTCCTGGCATCTGCGGTTGAGCCCCACAGGTGGCGATCGTGGCTTGGGTGGGATCGAGTGCGAAGGTGTAGAGTCTGCCACCAGACCCTTGGAGTATGGCTACCGTGCGCTCTAAAGCTGCTTGTAGCTGTAGAGTTGGCAGGGTATGGAGGAGAGTCGCGATTTGGTTGATACTGAATTCTTTTGCCGCTTGAGCCCTAGCTTGCCGCAGCAATTCTGCTTGGGCGATCGCGATCGAAACTTGGTCAGCCACTTGCTGTACCACCTGAAGCTCCGACTCAGCAATAATTCGGGGTTGGGCATGATGAGATACCAATAACCCCCAAAGTATCGGTTCGCCAGTCTGGGTCCGGGCATCTTGATGCAAGATCGGCACTACCAAGGAAGATTTCACGCCCATTGCCGTTAGGTAAGCAATGTGGCAAGGGTCTACAGGACGATAACGAATATCTTCTGCCTGGACAGGCAACCCTGTCTCTGGGTTATCTAAAGGGCTTGAACCAATTTGTTCGGAAGCGAGGTCTACGATAGAGCGCTGGCGAGCCTTGAGGAACAACTCGCGGGCTCGCGGCGGAATATCATCAGCCGGAAAATTGAGACCTAAGAGCGAAGGCAAGCGATCGCGCTCAATAGATTCAGCAATAACTTCACCACTTTCATCGGGATGAAAGCGATAGATCATGACGCGATCGGTGTTTAAGAAGGACCGCATTTCTTTAACGGTCGCAGTCAAAATTTCTGATAATTCAAGAGATTGCCGAATGCAGGTGGTAATTTTGTGGAGTAAAACCTCTTGACCTAAACGATCTACCGTGGGTCGTAAATCCTGCATTTCCTGTATGTTCTCTAGTGAATTACTTAAAAGCTGATTAGGCCTAAAAAGCCAAAAAGACCTATAACATTTTGCCTGTTTCTAATTGATATTGAAATCAGTAAAAGTATCTAGAAGTTAATTAGCAAAAATCAACTAATTGCCTGGAGGCTTTCACGTCTAGAGAGATTTAATTGAGGCTTTTAGGGAAGCAATTTAGTTCTTGTCATTAAGCTTGAAGTTGGCTACTCAGCCAATTGCTGTCGAATTTCTTGGCGCACTTGCATCAAAATCTTGCCGAGCTGATTCTGCCCAGTCCGCTCTGAGCCGCAGCCCCAATAGTAATCTGTGGGTGAGTCTTCTACGATTAGTAATTCATTAGTGGAGAGCAAAACAGATTGAATATCTAAATGCGTCAAAAATTTAGTTAAAACTGCTTGATACATGATTTCTGCTTTTACTTGCTCCCAATCTTCCCGGAACACTCGGCAGCGATCGCGACCTAAAGCAGCGGCTTCCTCAGGCGTTTTCACGGCCCGAATGGTCATGATCAGAGCTTCATGTTCAGTTCCGAAAAACTTCTGGGATTGGTAATAATGCTCAACAGTGGACCAGCTTTGATCATCAATAAAAATGGGATGGGGAGAAAAATTAGAAAAACAGCCGTAGGGGTCGCCAACCTTGTAAAAATAAATGGTCATTTTACGCTTACAGATCTACTTAAACAGGGTCCGGGGCATCGCAAGAATTTGTATCAGTCGCAAGCACGATTGAGCGATCGCCCCACAGCACTACGGTACCCATAGGCCAAAGCTCAGGAATCGTTGATAATAGGGCAAAACCGTACCCTTTCTTCCCAGATGGTATGCATTCATGCCAACAGGTTCCTTTGAGAAGACTAACATTGGCTGGCAGACCCAGCAGTTGTTGCGGCAGCCGGGAGAGTGGATTGAGCTGCAACTGAATAAACTCTTCAGTAGCTCCAATGACCAAACTCCACAGACTTTACCCAGTTGGCTAACGGATGCGATCGAATCTCTTGTCCGGGTCGTCTTTTGGCTGCTAGTGGGATTTTGTTTGCTTTGGCTGACTTGGCAGTTGTTACAAACATTTTTGCCATCCCTACGTAGCTTAAAGTTGCTTTCCTGGTTACAGCGACCAGAAGCCCACTCAAACATCAATGCCCAAGTTAGCCAGCTTGATGCTGCCGGATGGTTTCAGCGATCGCAGGATTCCCAGCGTCGAGGCAACTACCCGGAAGCCTTCCAAGCCTTGTATTTTGCGCTGCTGCAACACTTGAGTGAATCCAACTTAGTGCCTTTGGAGGCTAGCCGCACCGATGGGGAGTATTGGCAGTTGGTGCAGCATTTTCCCCAAGCTCCGCTTTACCAGCTATTGATTACGACGCACGAACAAATGCGGTTTAACAATATGGCGATCTCGCTAGAGACGTTAAATCGTTGCCAAGCAGCCTATCAAGAAATTGAGAGGCCAGAAATCGAGAACCGCATGCCTGCGGGGAGACGCTCTTGATGAATCCTGCGCAAAATCTCTCTCGACGACAAATGTGGTTTGGGGCTTTGGTCATTGGAGCGATCGCTTTACTCACCTTGCTGAGTGCTCCGACTCAAAGTGCTTCCCGTAGTGGTTCAACTTATAGTCGCGCTCCCGATGGTTACGGTGCTTGGTACAGTTTCATGAGCGATCGCGGCACTCCCATCCAGCGTTGGCAGCAACCGTTTGAGCAATTAGCTCAAAAGCAACCCAGCTCAGTGAACCAGGGCAAGATCACGCTGTTACAAATTAACAGCAGGCTGAAGGTAGCATCCCTCGACGAGAACCAAAAAGCTTGGGTAGAGGCAGGCAATACGCTAGTCGTTTTAGGTGCCCATGCTCCTGTTGCCGATGCCGCTTTCCGCACCTGGCAAACCAGTGAAGTGGGTAATGTGCGAGTGGAAACTCGACGACGGCATTACTTACCAAAGCAGGGCACCATCAGCCTAGTCCTGGGCGATCGCTTTGGGGCCGTGGTTTGGCAAGAATCTCTGGGTCAAGGCCGAGTCATTTGGGCCACTACACCCCATCTTGCAGCCAACGCCTATCAAGACGATCGCGGCAACTATGAATTTCTAGCTCAACTGGTGACTCCGCCCAAACAGTCGATTTGGGTCGATGAATATCTGCACGGCTATCGTGACCCTGCTAATGCTACAGGTTCAGGTTCAGGTTCAGAAAAGCGATCGCGCAGCTTTTTAGCTTATTTAGCCAACACTGCTCTCTTGCCTGGATTCATTCAAGTGGGAGTATTGCTGCTCTTAGGCATCTGGGCGCACAATCGCCGCTTCGGTCAGCCGATTCCAGTCACCACTCCCGCTGTGGATAACAGCAAGGCCTATATCGAAGCTTTGGCAGGAGCTCTCTACAAGGCGGAATCCAGCGAGTTTGTGATTGACACCATTCGCAAAGAAGAGCAATTACAAGTGCAACGAGCTTTAGGGTTGGGCAACCAATTATTAGACCCGGAAACTCTGCTCACCGCTTGGACCCAACAAACTGGACGACCTGCCACAGAGTTAGCAGACATGCTACAACTGCGATCGCGCGGTCAACGAGTCAGCGATCGTGACTTGCTGGCTTGGTTAGAAAAAATTCAGACTGTTCGCCATCATCTGCCTCGCTATTAAATCACCTATGACAGAAACGCATGCGGTCATCACTCGCCTGGGTCAGGCACTCAGCCAAGTTATTGTGGGTCAGCCTGCTCTGGTGCGACAACTGCTCATCGCTTTACTCGCCAACGGCCATGTGATCCTAGAAGGCGTACCCGGTACAGGTAAAACCCTTTTAGTCAAAGTGTTGGCCCAACTGGTCCAAGCCGATTTCCGCCGCATTCAGCTCACCCCCGACATTTTGCCGTCCGACATCTTGGGGACGAATATTTTCGACCTGAACACGCGCAGTTTTGTGCTGAAGAAGGGGCCAGTTTTTACCGAAATCTTGCTGGCAGACGAAGTCAACCGTACGCCACCCAAAACTCAAGCCGCTCTGCTAGAAGCGATGGAAGAACAACAGGTGACCCTAGATGGCGAAAGCATGCCGTTACCGTCGTTGTTCTGGGTGATTGCAACGCAAAACTCGCTGGAATTTGAAGGCACCTATCCACTTCCAGAAGCGCAGCTAGACCGCTTTTTATTCAAACTCTTAGTTGACTACCCAGACGTTAAAGCCGAAAAACAAATGCTGCTGAACAGCCAAGCAGGTTTCCAATCTCGCCGTTTGGATTTGGCTCGGCTCAAAGCGATCGCCTCAGTTGAGCAAATTCTGCAAGCTCGCCAAGCGGCTCAAGCGGTCAAAGTCGAGGAGCCTGTATTGGATTATTTGCTGGCTGTAGTACAACGTACCCGACAACATCCCGATTTAGCTTTAGGCGCTTCCCCTCGTGCTGCTGTCGCCTGGTTGCAAGTGAGCAAAGCCCAAGCGTGGCTTTCTGGGCGAGATTTCGTCACCCCCGACGACATCAAAGCGATCGCACCTCCGCTACTCCGCCATCGCCTCATCCTCCGCCCCGAAGCCCAACTCGACGGCCTCAAAATCGACAGCGTCATTGGCTCAGTCCTCAATCAAGTTCCAGTACCAAGATGATTCCTTCCTGGCGAGTTTACGGTTTACTCCTCCTTGGCATGGCGATCGCCACCATTCTGGCCGCACTTTGGCCTGGAGAGGTGCAGCTTAGGATAGCTGTGCTGGGGTTGCTGCTATTTGATGCTGTGGTTTTGGGGTTAGCCTTTTGGGACGCTCGGCAGGTGCGATCGCACTCAGTCAAAATCGAGCGGCAACCGTTGCAGCGTCTCTCGATTGGCCGCGACAATCCGGTTGTGTTGGCTGTGCAAACAGGAGATCAACCTGCCAGGATTCAAGTTCGGGATGCTTATCCAGTAGCATTTGACGTTTCAGCCTCTAGCCTCCAAGCCACCTTAGCGGCCAATAGTAGCCAGGAGCTAACTTATACCATTCACCCCACGCAACGGGGGCAGTTTCAATGGGGCGATGTGCAGGTGCGGCAACTAGGAGCTTGGGGGTTGGCATGGCGAGATTGGCAAGTGCCGCAAATTCAAACAGTAGATGTTTATCCAGATTTGTTGGGTTTGCGATCGCTTTCGATCCGCCTCACCTTGCAATCTACCGGAGCCATTCGCCAAGCCCGACGGTTAGGCATGGGCACCGAATTTGCCGAATTACGGGAATACGGTGTAGGGGACGATCCGCGCTTAATCGACTGGAAAGCTACCGCTCGCCGTAGCCGTCCCTTGGTGCGGGTGTTGGAGCCAGAGCAAGAACAAACCTTGATTGTCTTGCTGGATCGAGGCCGCTTGATGACCGCGCGAGTTCATGGCTTAACTCGATTTGACTGGGGTTTGAACGCCACATTGTCTCTAGCCTTGGCAGGTCTGAATCGGGGCGATCGCGTTGGGATAGGAGTGTTCGATCGCCAGCTTCACACCTGGATTCCGCCAGAGCGGGGTCAGCACCATCTCACCAAGCTGATTGAGCGTTTAACGCCGATGCAACCGGAGCTGCTGGAACCAGACTATTTGGGGGCCGTGACTCGCATGGTCAATCAGCAAACTCGTCGTGCCCTGGTTGTAGTGATCACAGACGTCATTGACACCACTGCTTCTGCTGAGTTGTTAGCCGCTCTTGCCCGCCTCAAACCTCGTTATTTACCTTTTTGTGTCACGCTGCGCGACCCCCAAGTTGATCAACAAGCCCACCAGCTAACCGAGAATGTTGCCTCTACTTATAGCCGTGCTGTGGCTTTAGATCTACTGGCCCAACGTCAAGTCGCTTTCGCCGAGCTACGTCAAAAAGGCGTGCTAGTTCTAGACGCACCTGCGAATCAAATTACTGAGCAACTGGTCGATCGCTACCTGCAACTAAAAGCCCGTAATCAGCTTTAACCTGTCTGCCCTGTTGGCTTTCTGCGACTGCAATATATTAATAGAAGTGTAAAAAGACCCATACCAGCCAAATATTTGAAAGGGGATGGGATGACAGGGCTAGGAGAGAAAAAGCCTTCAATCGTTCCCGCAATGATTAGCATAGGCACAATGCCATAGGTTAACTGAGCTGCCTTAAGGCCATACAGCCGCAGAGCATCCGCACGGCGATACTTGCCGGGAAACAACAGCCCTCTGGCAATCAATAATCCTGCGCCTCCAGCCAAAAAGATGGCGGGTAACTCAAGCGAGCCGTGGGGAAAAACAAAGGCCCAAAACGGATAAGCCAAATTATTTTGGCCAACCAAAGTAGCGATCGCCCCAATACTTAACCCGTTGAAAACTAAGAGAAATAGGGTGTAAAGACCTGCGGTCATGCCTCCCGCGATCGCCCCAAAAGAAACCGAAAGATTGTTGGTCATAATTCGGGTAGAAGCAAGAGGTTCGATGCCTACAATGGACCCCATCCATAGTTCACCTTTGTCTCGCACTTTGGTAATTAGCTCACCCGGTACCAATAACGACAAAAAGGTAGGATCTTGCCAAGCGAACCACCAAGCCACTAAAGATCCAGCCAGAAAACACGCGGTTGCCAAAGCAATGTAGGCCCAAGTTTCTTGCACCAAAGCTGGAAAGCCCCAACGATAAAAGTCTAGAGCCGCTTGCCATTCCTGTCGTCTGGAGCCTTGATAAATCTGTGTATAGCCGCGAGAAGCCAGGGTTTGCAAGTCTTGTACGAGAGCGGCCCCAACTTGATTGGTACGGGCGCGGGCCAAATCTGCGGATACGGAGCGATATAAACTGGCTAATTCTTTGATTTCAGCGGCTGGGAGTGACTTCAAACTCCGTTTTTCTACTTGCTTCAGTAGCGCATCCAAGCGTTTCCAGTTGGGTTCACGCCGTGCAATCCAGCGCTGAATATTCATACTTTATAAATTTTCACTCCGCTCTAAGCTAAGCGTAGCCTAAGATAGCGTCAATCTGGTTCCATTCATTCCCAGGAGAACTTGGCTAGTGTCGTCTCCAAATTTGAACCCCGGTGGCCCCATGCGACCGCTCAGCATCGGTAATGTAGTGAGTGCGAGTTTTCGGCTCTACAGCTCCCATCTGAAGCAATATTTTGGTATCGCTCTAAAAGCCTTTCTTTGGGTGTTATTACCTGTTTACGGTTGGGCCAAATACTCTGCTTTAATGGCGTTGATTTCTCGGTTAGCCTTTAGAGAGCTAATCAATCAGCCAGAGAGCGTAAGCACGGCTCATCAACGCACTGATGCTAGAAAGTGGCGTTTTCTCATCGCTGGAATTCTCGTTCTTCTGCTGACTTTAGGAGTTGTACTCGTATACATCTTAGTTGTCACAGTAGTCGTTGGTGTTTTATCAGTATCAATTAGTGGACTTCTAACAAGCTTCCTAGGAGCTATCCTGGTTGGAGTTCTTGGGATAGTTACCTTTGTTGGATTTATTCTTGTGTTACTATGGCTTACTTCACGCCTTCTAGTTACAGAAGTTCCTCTGGCAATTGAAGACAATTTAGGCGCAGTAAAAACAATCAGCCGCAGTTGGGACCTCTCTGAGAAATTAGTTTGGCAAATCATAGGGATAGTCTCAGTTGCATTTCTGATTACCATTCCTATTCAATTATTATTCTCAGTTATTAGTGGTGTATTACAAACACTACTAGAGCAAACTTTATCGGCCAATGCTCTTATTCCCGTAGGAGTTATGTCTATTTTGCTAAATCTTTTGGGTGGCGCAATTGTGGCACCTTTTTGGCAAGCTTTGAAGGCTGTGGTTTATTACGATCTCCGTAGCCGCCGAGAAGGGTTGGGATTGAAATTGCGCGATCGCTAACCCCCATTGCATCTCTAATCAATCTCTCAACCTCTTTATACTTCTCCCCAGCGCTCTCACCGAATCCCTGATCTCTCCCTACCCCGAGCTATGCAGACGAAAGACCATGCGCTTCTTTAATCGAATTATCCTTCAGACACCAGAAAGCGTAGAGTTGGAATTTACCCTAGCTGGAATTGGGAATCGGGCCTTAGCTTTACTGCTCGATTACACCTGCTTGGGTGGGTGTCTCATTGCCTTCCTATTCATCTGGCTATTTGTTTCTAGTCAAGTTCTAGAATTAGTCAGACAAGTAGCTGGAAACGCCAATAGTGTTGACCTGTGGTTAACGGCGATTACTATTCTGGGTGGCTTTGTGATCTATGTGGGCTACTTTGTCTTCTTTGAAAGCCTTTGGCGTGGGCAGACACCTGGGAAGCGTTACACCAAAATTCGGGTGATTCGCGATGATGGACGGCCTATTGGTTTAGCTCAAGCTACCTTACGAGCTTTACTTCGACCTTTCGATGACACTTTATTTTTAGGCGTATTCTTGATTGCTTTAGGTCGCCAAGAAAAACGTTTAGGAGACTGGGCAGCAGGCACGGTGGTGATTCAAGAGGAGCAAACCATTGCTGCTGCCACTTTTCCTATTTCTCCAGCAGCCGAGGCATTAGCGGCCCAGTTACCCGAAATTGCAGATTTATCCCATTTGCTGCCCGACGACTTCGCTGTGGTTCGAGAATACTTGCAGCGCCGGGGTGCAATGTCATCCAAAGCTAAGTCAGAAGTTAATTTACAGTTAGCTCGTCAAGTAAAAGAAATAATTTTGCTGGAAAAAGTACCGTCGAACACCACCCCAGATTTATTCTTGGAGGCAGTTTATCTTGCCTATCAACAGCAATCTACTAAATAAATGTAGGGCGCACAACGTACGCCCTAGTGATGAATGAGTGATGGCTTTTTAGCCACCCATGCCAGGAATCAAGCTGCTAGTCAGCCGCTTAATTGCCCGGTTGGCGACATCAGCGTAGCGCAGTTCACCGCAGAGAATTTTGCCCATACGTTCTGTAGCGGAAGGACGCTTGATGCCAACTTTGTAGCCAATGCCAGGTACCCGATAGAAGACACCCGCAATACGCTGCGCCCAAGCCATATCTTCGCCCCATTCTTGGTTGATGATTTGGGTATAGCGCTCTAGAGCACTGCGATCGCCTGTTAGAGATTGGTTAATCGCTTCAGCCGCCTTCATACCACTAAAAATAGAAGGCCGAATCCCTTCAGCGGTAAAGGGGTCCACTACACAAGCTGCTTCTCCCGCTAACACCGCATTCTGGGTGTGCAGCTTTTGATTGCCATCCCACAGGCACAGTGGATGGCCATATTGTTGACTGGACTTGACATCCACACCAAACAGCGTGGCATACTCAGCCAGCAAAGCTTTCATATCCTGGGGTTCACCACCTCGGAAGGTACCAATACCCAACGAATAGCCATCGGCTTTAGGGAAGTTCCAGATGTAGCCATTCTTCACCATGCCAAACTCAAAGTGAATAGGGTTGCCGCTTTCTACTTGAGCGGGCACCTCTGCTTCCAAAGCTCCGGCTAAGCGACGCTTCCGCTCTTTGAACCCTAGCCACTTCGCCATTGGGCCTTTGGCACCGTCCGCAGCAACGAGATATCGCCCAGTGACTGGGCCATCGGCTGTATTGACTTGCCAGTGGTCGCTCTTAAACTGAATTCCTGTAACTTCCGTGTTGTCTCGCAGCTCTGCGCCTTGCTTCTGGGCTTGCTGTACCAAGAAGTGATCGAACACATCTCGCCGCACCATCCACATCGGCTCTGGAGTTTTTAGCTCAACTTCCACTGGGTCTTCCATTTTCCAGGTGAAGCGCACGGAGTTGACCTTGAGTGAAATCGCTGGCGTGAAGTCGAAGTCAAACCACTGCGCAACTTGAGGCGAGACTCCGCCCCCACAAGGTTTGTAGCGGGGTAGGGGTTCTTTTTCTAGCACTAGAACAGAACGGCCTTGCTTGGCTAAATGGTAAGCGGCAGTTCCTCCCGCTGGCCCCGCACCGACAATAATGCAGTCAAACATCATGCTCGCATCTCACTCTTGAATATCAGTTCACAACTCCAGCCTGGCCGATCGCTTAGAACTTTGGGTAGTAGCTTTGCCAAACACTGGTAGTTTGTAGTGCTTTACTAGCCATCCTGACCCAATGGCATCCAGAGCTGACAGACAGGGGTAACTCAGTGAATGTTTCCGTATTGATCTCAAATCTAAAGCAGCATACGAATAACCCTGCTGTTTCTTAGGAAAAAACAACAGGGATTTCACAAGTGTGCTTGGCAATTCAAGTTTCAAAGTAGAGGAATTGGTTCAGTTCCAACAACAATCAATCCGTGAAATCACTACAGTTATATAGTTCATTGAATGCACTGAGTACAAAGCCCTGATGTGGCCCCTAGGATAGTTCATGAAGGCTTGATAAAGTTCTGAGCCACAAGACACTCTGAAATGAGGCTAAGCCAATGAACTGGGAAGTATGTGTGCAGTACGCCAACGGCAGTAAGCGAGTTCTGCGTTCTTACAAGAATCGCGAGACTGCCTTGAAGTGCATCGACACAATCTACTCCATTCAGGGGTACCCCATGCACTTAGCTTACGTGGTTCGTCAGACACCCATGCCAGCACTTCAATATGCCTAAACCCGAAAGACGAACTTCAATATATTTCGCTTGAGTGCTTAGTTCTAGAACAATTTAGCTCTATGGCTCTATAGGATTTAGATCCAAACCTGGTGGTGAGCAAAACACTCTAGACGGTGGTGATATCTTTCTCCTTTTCTGCCAAAACTTCTTCAATTCTGGCAATGTACTTGTCCGTCAGCTTTTGAATTTTATCCTGCAAGTCCCGTGCTTCATCTTCGGACACCTCGCCCGCTTTTTCTTGTTTGCGGACGCTATCGACCGCATCGCGACGCACATTGCGAACTGACACTTTGCCTTCTTCGGCAAACTTGGCCGCTAGCTTCACGAGTTCTTTACGGCGATCGCTGGTGAGCGGTGGAATATTTAGGCGAATGGTGGACCCGTCGTTGCTAGGAGTTAAGCCAATGTCGGATAGGGAAATGGCTTTTTCAATCAAGTTTAGGCTACCGCGATCGAAGGGTTGAACCGTAATCGTGCTGGCATCTGGCGTATTGATAGTTGCCAGAGACTTGAGAGAAGTTGGGGCTCCGTAATACTCCACCATGACTCGATCGAGCAGAGATGTGTTGGCTCGTCCAGTCCGAATTGTATTGAAAGACCGTTGAGTTGATTCAACGGCTTTTTGCATCGAATTTTCAGCGTCAGCTAATTTCACAAGAACCTCCCACGATCGTTCCAATTGTTTCTCCCGTCACGGCCCGCAGGATGTTACCGCGTACCGAGAGGTCAAACACAATGATAGGAATGTTGTTATCTTTGCACAGTGCGATCGCAGTACTATCCATCACGCGCAAATCTTGCTGCAAAACATGGGCGTAGGTGAGGCTTTGATACCTACGCGCGTTGGGGTTTTGGTGCGGATCGGAGTCGTAAACACCATCTACCTTGGTAGCCTTGAACAAAACATCGGCGCTAATTTCCGCTGCTCGCAACGCTGCTGTGGTGTCGGTCGTGAAGAAGGGATTGCCGGAGCCTGCCCCAAAGATCACAACTCGCCCTTTTTCGAGATGACGAATGGCTCGCCGCCGAATGTAAGGCTCTGCCACTTCTTGCATGGCGATCGCAGTCTGCACCCTTGTGGGCACGCCCATCTGTTCCAGAGAGTCTTGCAAGGTCATGGCATTCATGACGGTGGCAATCATGCCAATGTAATCGGCGGTTGCCCGGTCCATTCCAGCCGCAGCTCCCTTAACGCCGCGAAAGATGTTGCCGCCACCCACGACAATGGCAACTTGGACTCCAGTTGCTACAACATCTGACACTTCCTGGGCAATAGCTTGAACCACCGCTGGGTCAATGCCATAAGCTAGATCGCCCATTAAGGCTTCACCGCTTAGTTTGAACAAAACCCGCTGATAAACAATCCCCATGTAGCGACTACTTTTTAACTCAAATTGCCTCCAACTAAAGATAACACTAAGCTGTCGGAGGTCAGCTTTTAGGAGCCGCAAGCATTGCTAAATACGCCATTTAACAGAACAACCTACGGGTTCAGTTTCTGCTACAGGTATTGCATTGCCCTCTAGGACACGAGCGATCGCGATTTGAAAGTTAGGCGATCGCACAGCACTGACGTCTTCTGGGTTGTCGTCAATGCGTCCGTGATAGCGCACAATGCCCGCTTGGTCTAGCAAGAAAACTTCTGGCGTTATTTTGACTCCAAAGCTACGCCCTACATCTTGGGTCACGTCTCGCAAGTAGGGGAAGTTCAACTGTTGCTCAACCGCGAAGTGCTTCATATTCTCGAAGCTATCATCCGGGTATTGCGTGGCATCGTTGGGATTAATCCCAATTAAGGTAAACTTTTGAGCTTGAAAGGTAGCTTGAATTTGTTTGAGGCGGTTTAGGTAGAGCCGTACGTAAGGGCAATGGTTACACATAAACACTACCCCTACTGCTTTCGACCTTTCTAGATAACGAGCAAGATGGTGCACCGCATTATCTATTCCTGGGAGTTCAAAGTCTGGAGCGTAGCTGCCTATTGTTGTACCTACTGTTTCCATGAAACTGAATCCGCTGAATGTTCAGAAGAGTTTAACGGGCAGCAGAGGCTTCCCATCTAGCTCTCCATCATAGTCCGCTCGTTGCAGGAATGGTCTAAGGTTGAGAATAAGAGGGCGATTGCGGCAAGGTGCTACCCAACAGTTGCCTTACTTTTGCCAAAATCACGTCTAAACCCGCATCTTTTGCCGCTAGGTCATCGGCCATAAAATAAGGTCGTTGGCTGATGGATGCTAAATCATTTCTGTCAATCCAGCCGGAGACTAACAGGCAGAGAGGAGGGCGCTCTAAGGATGATTTTAAGCGATGAATAATACCATAGCCATCTAGCTTATTTTCTGATTCAGGCAAAGGGTCAAGAACAAAATCAACAATCACCAAATCGTACTGAGCTGCCACTGCAAAAAAGTGATTGGGATCTGTAAAAACAGTTACCAAAAACTCTTTTCTCAAGAACCTTTGAACTGACAAACTCCAGTTAATGTCGTCATCTAAGACCGCAATCTTATGCATTTTAGCTAGGAGTTAATACTCCTCTTCTAAGGAGCTTGTTGCAATTCTGGAGCCATTGAAATTTTGGTGCGCCCCATAGCAATAGCAACAACTTAATTTCTTCATAATTTCATCCTATCAGTTCAGTAAAAACCGCTGAGCAAAGTTAGGATTACTTAGGAATCAAATTTTTATTTCACAATCTTTGTAACTATTTTTAAATTACTAAAACGATAGATTTAGTTGTATGAAACCTTATCAGCAAATCGCGATCGCGGAATGTGGAGAACCATTAGTACCCATTCCACTGGATATATTTGCCATCGAACATCTCCATGCTTATCAAAAGTTAGGGGCTCCTTATGGTGACAAATCGCCCTACTATTTGCGGGAACAAGTGGTGGCTCGCTTGCTCCAGGCTCAGCAGCAACTGCAAGCATGCTGTCCTAGTTGGCGGATTCAAGTTTTTGATGCTTACCGTCCGATCGCAGTGCAGCAGTATATGGTGGACTACACCTTTGCCGAACTGGTGCAAGGGCAAGGGTTACAACTTCAGGAACTCACGGACGCTCAGAAACAAAGCATTTGGGAGCAAGTGCATCAGTTTTGGGCGGTACCGAATGTGAACCCTGCTACGCCACCTCCTCACAGCACTGGTGCTGCGGTAGACGTAACGCTGGTGGACGCATCCGGCGCTCCTGTAAATATGGGTTCACCCATTGATGAGATCTCTCCCCGCTCTTTTCCAGATTTCTTCGCCGATCAGCCAGAACTGGAAGCGCAGCAATATCATCAAAATCGCCAGTTACTCAAGCAAGTGATGACCAGTGCGGGTTTTCTGCAACACATGAATGAATGGTGGCACTTCTCCTGGGGCGACCAATTGTGGGCCTGGTTGAGCACTGGAGTCAACCCAAACCCTGACCCTCATGCCGTCACTGCTCGTTATGGTCGCGCGGAGCTTTAGCTAGGATGGCAACATTGCCACTAGGCTTATCTTGTAGAAATGCAGGCAGCATCCAGCAAGATCAAGCGCTCTGTACTAAAGACGGTACAGCGTGGCACTGTTTGGGCGATCGCAGGTGTAATCCCTTGCTCTAATCGAGTTTGAGCTTCACGAGCTGCGGGCTGGAACTGCTGAAACCAACGGTTGCTCGCCAAGTAGTGGGGGGTAAATGCTTCTTGATCTAGCAACCAAAAGTTAATGCCGTACTGCTGGATAAACTGCTCAACAGCTTCTTGGTTGGGGTTGTACTGCGCTTGCAACAAATCTGTGACTCTTTGGCGAAACTGACTGTAATACCCTTGGTGGAACGGCAGCGCATATTCACGCCCCGCCAACACAGGCCGTTGGCCAAAATAAGGCACAAAATTAGCTTCTTCTGACAGTGAAGCCACCAAGCTAGCTTTGGGGGTCTTTTGCAAAAACTGATAGAGCGCTGGTGCTTGCCCTTCTTTATATTTCGTGTCAGGAAAACGCTGGTCGTAGCTGGGATATAGCAACAAAGCGGCGCTCACCAGAACTATAATTCCAATCGCTAAGTACTGCTTTGGGGCTGACTGAGACTGAGTAGCCCATCGCCATAAAGCATCGAATAACGTAATCAGGACAATCCCAGTGGCGATCGCAGTAATCACCCGAAAACTGTGGTGAGTATAACGACTGGGTAATTGCAACTTAAATAGCAGCAAGTGAGCCAGAGTAAACAGCCCTACCGAAGCGGCGAAAATCTGCACCAATAAACGGATCTGCGGTTGTACTTGTTGCAGTAGCGGCAAGCGATCGCGATATCGCCAGAGCAAGGGTAGCAGCACACCCACAGTCAGCAATGGAGGCAACCACAAGGCTGGAAAAAAGCCACTCCGCTCAGCCGTGAGCCAAAAGTCCCAAGGATCATTTACATAGAACCGACTGCGGCCTTTTTCACCAAATTCTGACATTTGCCTTGCTGCGTCGGGCGTAATCACGGAGCCATACTCGGAGGTTTGCAGGATAAAGGGCAACAACACCACAAACGCCACGGCTAAGCCTGCTACGCAGAAGATATAGTCTTGGCGATCGCGGGAGAAACACAGCCGCCCATTTTCCCAGCGAACTAAGGTGAGCACTAGGGTTCCAGCACTAATTAACAAAATTTGCGGGTAAAACAGTCCTTGCAACGCGATCGCTGCCAGGCAAGGCAGGAGCGATCGGCGCAGCAGATAGTACAGAAACGCCAGAAACAGCGGATACAAAAAGGCTCTGGGAGTGGCAGTCACTAAGTCATCCTTCATCCAAACTGTTTGGTTCAGCAGCAGAGTTGCCAGAAAACTCGCCGCAGGTACCGGAAACAGTTGCAAGCTGACGCCAAAGCAATAGCCTGTCATCACCAAACCTAAGGCGATCGGCAATAGCTTGTTGAGCAAAAAAGGATGAATCCCGATCGCCGCAAACAGTTGGTAAAACTTGGTGTAGCCCCAAGGCGCTACAGATTGGAAATAGTTGGCAATAAAATCGTTGGGCAATAAGCCTGGGTCGAAGAACCGCTGCATCCAAAACACATGCTGCCGCGCATCATCTTGGACAACATATTCACCGCTAAAGGCTTGCTGTAGTGCCATGCAGCCATAGATCGCGGCAAAAGTCAGGCTCAAACTGAACCAAAAGGCTAACTGGGCTTTGGAAGGTTTCGCCGTCGTCAGCCCGTGATGCAAAGGCGTAATCAGCATAGGGGTGGAGATGCAGTGTGCTGAGAAAGCGCAGGCAATTAAAATTACTGTAAACTTCTGGCAAGGATTTAATATTCTTGCAATCCTACTACATCTGGATTAAGGGAGTTGGCATGGCATCCAGGGCTGCATCCGCCACTTCCCTCAGGGGCGCTACCGAGGTTAAGGTCCGCAAACAGTTTCGACTAGGTAGGAAACGGTATCCTATCTGGCTGAAGCTTTTGCTACTCACATCGCTCCTGTTGGGTCTCTGCTTTCGCTTCGTTAACTTAGACCGCAAACTCTACTGGCATGATGAAGCGCTGACTTCGCTGCGAGTGTTTGGCTACACCCAAACAGAATTAGTACAGCAAGCCTTTAATGGCCAGGTCGTTGAGGTAGCAGCGCTGCAAAAATATCACCACCCCAGCCCGGATAAAGGTTGGGGCGACACGCTCACGGCACTAGCTGGCAATGCAGAGCATCCACCGCTTTACTACTTGCTGGCTCGCCTTTGGAGTGACGGGTTTGGCAGTTCGGTTGCAGCGATGCGGAGTTTACCCGCGGTCATCAGCCTGTTTGCCTTTCCCTGCATCTATTGGCTTTGCTTAGAACTCTTCGAGTCTTCCTTGACCGCCGCGATCGCCTGCGCTCTGATTGCGATCGCCCCTTTTCATGTAATTTATGCCCAAGAAGCGAGAGAGTACAGCCTTTGGGCGGTCACGGTTTTATTTTCTAGCGCTAGTTTCTTGCGGGCGTTACGACTTCAAACCAAGCAGGCATGGGGATTGTATGCGATCGCAGTTAGTTTGAGTCTGTACACCCATGCCTTAGCAGGTTTAGTTTCGATCGCTCACGGGGTTTACCTGCTAGCGACTCAACGCGATCGCCTGTTCAAAACTTTCAAATCTTATGCTTTGGCCGCGATCGCAGGACTCGTAACCTTTCTGCCTTGGATCGTTCTGGTGGTGCAGAATTGGGCGCAAGTTCACGCCGCTACCGAGGGAGTTAGGCGCGCTCAAACTTTGCATACCATCATTGGCAAATGGTTCATCAACCTGAATCGAGTTTTTGTCGATATTGAACTTGGTTCTGCGAATATTATTTTTGTTCTGTTAGCAGCGGTTGTCTTCTATTGGCTTTGTCGCCATACCGCTCAGCGCATCTGGCTATTTATTGTCAGCTTAATTGTGGTTACGGCATTTCCCTTAGTCATTGCTGATTTAATTCTACAAAGCCGATATTCCACCAATCTCCGTTATCTAACTCCCTGTTATATCGCGCTCGAATTAGCGGTAGCTTATTATCTCGCCACTCATTTGCGATCGCGTCAACTGCGCCAACACAAAGTTGCGAGAACAGCATTAGTGACTTTAGTTGCTGCTGGAAGTTTAAGCTGTTTAATTAGTTCTCAATCTGAGGTTTGGTGGCATAAAAGTATCCAAAAAACTGGGTTTTATCCTGAGTTTTCTCGTATTGTGGATCGCACTACTAATCCTTTAATTATTAGTGATAGCAGCAATGCGATCGACGTTCTATCATTGAGCCATTCTCTAGATCCTCAAGTTCATCTACAGTTATTACCTGCAACAGTAGTTCCGCAAGTTCCTGGCCAATTTAGTGATGTGTTTTTATTTAGTACTTCTATTCCGCTACGAGAAATGCTAGAAAGAACCCAAAACTTTCAATCTCAACCACTCAGTAAAACTCGTAACGTCTTTCACCTAACGAAACTTCCTACTTCGCTGAGGAAATAACACTCATTGTGTTGCTCCACTATCCAGGCCTGAATCATGCCAGAACGTTTATCCATAAGCAAAGAAACTTCTACGGCCACATCCAATCCACAAAACCTTTATCCTGCCTTTTCGCTGATTCTTCCGGTCTACAACGAGGAACAGCACGTCGCCATCACGCTAGAACACTTACATCAACAGTTTCAAGCAGCTGGTTGTGATTACGAAATTATTGTAGTCAACGACGGTTCCACCGATCGAACCAGTCAGATTCTGCAAGAGCTATCCGGGATTCGCTTGATTCAGCACAGTCAAAATCGAGGTTATGGTGCGGCTCTAAAAACGGGAATTCGCCATGCTAAATATTCCCTAATTGTAATTACGGATGCTGATGGCACGTACCCGAATGAGCGAATCCCAGAACTAGTGGCTCTGGCTCAGCAGGCAGATATGGTGGTGGGTGCGAGAATTGGTGAAAACGTCAAATATTCTAAGCTTCGCAAAATTCCCAAGTGGTTTCTGTTGCACTTCGCCCAATGGATTACTAACTGCCGCATCCCTGATATCAACAGTGGAATGCGAGTGTTTCATAAAGATATTGCAGAACGTTTTCTTAATATCTTACCTAATACTTTTAGTTTTACAACTACCATTACGCTCGCCATGCTGACAAACAACTATGTAGTTCAGTATGTACCAATTGATTATTACCATCGGGTTGGCAAAAGTAAAATTAAACCGATTCGAGATACCCTGAGATTTCTCCAATTAATCTTAAGAACTGGAGTTTATTTCGCCCCACTAAGAATTTTTCTTCCTGTTGCAAGTATCTTCTTTCTAGGATTTTTAGTTACCTTAATTCAAGACATCTTTGTGCGAGAAGATCTCACCGAGCGAACCATGATCTTGTTTATTGCAGCAACCCAAATTGGCATGTTTGCCTTATTAGCAGACATGATCGATAAGCGCAGCCAACGTTAAGTGCTGCTCTCAACTTACTTACTTTCCATCCAAAAATTCATCTAGATAGCTTCAGAAATTCAACATCAGTACTCTGTAGTTAATGCAGTTCTAGGTCTTAACTAACAGTTTCTGACGCTTGTCCCGATCGCTATGCTCTCTGCCAAACTCTTTGCTGCGCTGTTATTTGCTTTAGTCTTGCCTGCTGGGATGATTTTGCCGATTCCTGAGGCGATCGCTCAACCTACCGCCACACAAAAACCTGCAACCCCAAATTCGGCTCAGAAAATCGAAGCGGATCAACTGCAAAAGCAAGGCTTTGCTAAACTTGAAGCCAGAGAGTTTGCCGCTGCCGAAAAATCTTGGCAACGGGCGCTCCAGATTTATCGGAGTCTGGGCGATCGCGAAGGTGAGTTTCTAATTCTCTACTGCCTGGGCTTGCTGCACTACACCCAGCAAGAAATTCCCCCTGCCGCCAGCTACTACGAACAAGGGCTGAAACTAGCACGACAGTGGGGCGATGCCGAGAAAGAATGGCAAATGCTGAGTACTCTCGGCACCATTTATGCGTCCGTTGGCGAGAACAAGCAAGCACTGAGCTACCAAGAACCTGCCCTTGCCTTAGCTCAAAAGCTTAAAGATGTGCCAAAGCAAGCGCAAGCGTTGGAAAGCCTGATCAAAACTTCGCAAGAGTTAGGAGATTTCGCCCAGGTCAAGACCTATCAGCAACAGCAAGCGGCGATCGCCGCCCAACTTCCATCTTCTACCAATACCCTAGACCCCACCATGCAAGCCCTGAAGGAAGGGCAAGCGTTGTTGATTCAAGGCTCTAGAGCTTCAGTGCAGCAGGCGATCGCGAAGTTTGAGCAAGCTAGAGCCAGCGCCAAAAAGAACGGTGAACGACAGCAGGAAATTTTGGCTTTGCTAGCTTTGGGAGCTGCCCACGACAGCTTAGGCCAAAGGCAACCAGCGCTAGAGGCTTACAAACAAGCGCTGCCTCTGGCGCAACAGTTAGGCGATCGCTACAGCCAAGCTGCGATTTTTATCG
The DNA here is from genome assembly GCF_039962155.1 of Trichocoleus desertorum AS-A10. NCBI lineage: Bacteria > Bacillati > Cyanobacteriota > Cyanophyceae > Leptolyngbyales > Trichocoleusaceae > Trichocoleus > Trichocoleus desertorum. The sequence goes on from NZ_JAMPKN010000010.1 coordinate 26,450, forward strand.
GTATGGGTCAGGTCTACAATTCCACAGGCCAACTTGAACCTGCCTTAGCTGCCTTCAACCAAGCACTCCCTCTCTTGAAAGAGATCAAAAACCGGGCTGGAGAGGGGACGGTGCTCAACAACATGGGCAGTATCTCCAGTAAGCTCGGCGACTATGACCAAGCGCTGAACTATCACCGACAATCGTTGGCAATCGCGCAGTCCACAGGGGATCATACCCGCCAAAACCGCACCCTCAACAATATGGGCTTGGTGTACAGCAAACTGGGCCAGTACCAAGCTGCCTTTGATGCCTTCAATCAAGCACTCGCCAGTCTAAAAGCTGATAGCGATCGCTTTGACCGCGCCACCACCTTGGCCAATCTGGGGACCGTCTATTCTTATGTAGGCCAATTAGACCAAGCCTTAGAAAGCTTTCAGCAAGCGCTAGCGGTCCTCAAAGAAGCCGATGACCCCGGACGCGAAGCTTATGCTTTAGCCAATATTGGCAGCGTGTATTACGACCGCCGCGATTACGAGCCAGCCCTAGATTATTACCAGCGATCGCTGAAGCTACTCCGCCAAGTCCAAGACGCCGAAGGAGAATCCACGGTTCTCAACAACATTGGCTTGATCTACGACGACCTGAAACAACCCCAACTCGCCTTAACCTATTACAACCAAGGTTTAGCGATCGCCCAAAAGACTAAAGACCCCGCTGGGGAGGCGACCACGCTGATCAATCTAGGACGGACTCATTACACGCGACAGGATTACGCCAAAGCCGCTAGCTACCAAGCTAAAGCCGCCACTCTAGCGCAGAAAATTGGCAATCAACGTGTTGCAGGCTATGCCCTCGGCAACCTTGGTCGCGCTCAATTGGCGGCCAAGCAATTAACAGCCGCAGAAACCAGTCTGCTCGCTAGTGCTCAAGCATGGGAATCTTTGCGCGCCAGTCTAGGAGATGATGACCGCAATAAAATTTCCCTTTTTGAAGAGCAAACCAGCACCTATCGCCTCTTACAAAAAGCCTTAGCTGCCCAGAACAAACCAGAGGCAGCGCTGGAAGCGGCTGAGCGCGGTCGGGCCAGAGCGTTTGTGGAACTTTTAGCCGAACGCTTGCCCACTCAAGCTGACGCCGTCGCCAAAATCCAGCCGCCTAATTTGGCTCAGATCCGAGCGATCGCCAAGCAGCACAACACCACGCTGGTCGAGTACTCCGTCATCGACGACGACGAGAGGAATGTGAACGGTGAACCTCTGCGCGAGTCAGAATTATTCATTTGGGTGATTCAACCCAACGGCAAAGTGGACTTTCGTCGGGTGGACTTGAAACCGCTGTGGCAAAAAGGAGTATCTCCAACTTCAACCACCCAACCCCTCAAGGAGTTAGTCGCTCGCAGTCGCAGTTCCATCGGAGTCAGAGGGTTAGTGTTTCAGGAAGATGCCGAGGCGATCGCCCGTGCCACTGACGATGCCAATGCCGCTGAAGCCGAAAACAAACGCTTGCAACAACTCCATCAACTGCTGATCGAGCCGATCGCCGATTTGCTGCCCAAAGACCCTAATGCTCACGTCACCTTCATTCCTCAGCAGTTTCTCTTTCTCGTCCCTTTTGTCGCCCTACAAGATGCCAACGGCAAATACCTGATCGAAAAACATACTGTTTTGATCGCTCCCTCAATTCAAGTCCTAGACCTCACCCACCAACAACGCCAACGATTACAGGAGGCAAGGGATAAGAAAGCAGATCCACTTTCATCCTTTCTCCCTTCTCCTTCATCCTTAATTGTCGGCAACCCCACCATGCCCAGCATTCGTCCAAAGTTGGGCGAACCTGCCGAGCAACTGGCCAGCCTACCAGGAGCCGAAAAGGAAGCCAAAGCGATCGCCACGCTTCTCCGCACCCAAGCCCTCATCGGAGATCAAGCCACCAAAGCCAAAATTTTGCAGCAACTTCCGCAAGCTCAGATTGTTCACTTAGCGACACACGGCTTGTTAGATGATTTCAAAGGCTTGGGTGTACCGGGAGCGATCGCTTTGGCTCCTTCTGACCAAGATGACGGCCTCCTCACTGCCAGCGAAATCCTTAACCTGAAGCTCAATGCAGAACTGGTGGTTTTAAGTGCCTGCGACACAGGCCAGGGAAGAATTACAGGCGATGGTGTGGTGGGGTTGTCCCGCTCCTTGATTTCGGCTGGCGTACCCAGTGTGATCGTGTCGCTGTGGAAGGTGCCCGACGAACCTACTGCTGCCTTAATGACCGAGTTTTATCGACAACTGCAACGCCAACCCGATAAGGCTCAAGCGCTACGGCAAGCCATGCTAGTAACCAAAGCCAGCTACCCTGACCCGCTAGATTGGGCCGCTTTTACGCTGATGGGTGAGGCTGAATAAATCATGCTGAACCCACTCATGATTCGCCTTTCCAGCATGAGTCTTAGTGCGATCGCTGCCACTTGCTGCTTCGCCTACCCTACAGTGGCTGCCCCATCTGCAATTGCCCAACCTCAAAGTCAACTACCCAAAGCGATCGCCCGGATTCTCTCAAGTCATGCAGCCGTAGCCATTAGTTCCGATGGCAAAGTAGTGGCAGGGGTAAGCCATGACAAGCAAATCAAGTTGTGGAACTCGCAAACTCAGGCAGAAATCCGCACCTTAGCAGGGCATCCATTACCCATTTTGGCGATCGCCTTCAGTCCCAATGGTCAAATTCTCGCCAGTGCCAGCCACGACAAAACCATCAAACTTTGGAGCGTACCCACCGGGCAACTGCTACAAACATTGACGGCGCATACCGATTGGGTAGAAGCGATCGCCTTTAGCCCCGATGGTCAAGCGTTAGTGAGTGGTGGTGGCGACAAAACCATTCGGGTTTGGCGTGTAGCTGACGGAGGACAGAAGTTCAAGCTGAAGCGAACTCTGACGGGGCACCAAGACTCGATTTACGCCTTAGCGATTAGTGCTGACGGACAAACCCTAGCCAGCAGCAGTTGGAATGTAATCAAGCTGTGGCAACTGCGAAACGGTCGAGGGCTGCAAACTCTATCAGATAACGCTTTTGGCATTAATGCCTTAGCCATTAGCGCCGATGGTCAAACCTTAGTCAGTGGGAATGGCGATCGCACCATCAAAGTCTGGAATTTATCAGCAGGTCAAGTAAGACAAACTTTAATGGGTCATCAAGCCGCCATTAGCGCTTTGACGCTGAGCCGCAATGGTCAAACGCTGATCAGTGGCAGCAGCGATAACACCATTAAGTTGTGGCAGTTAACAACCGGACAACTCACCCAAACTCTACCTCGTCAATCCAGTAGTATCGAGGCGATCGCTCTCAGCTCCAATGGCCAAGCATTAGTCAGTGGTGGTTGGGGCGACATCATCAAAATCTGGGATCTCCAAACAGGCCGTGACGTCACTCTCAGCGCCCCCACCTCCAAGGAGCAACGACAGGCTCTGACCATTTCATGATTACGACTTGAAAAGCGATTGGACATGCGATGAAGAGGGCTGAGATCTAGCAGCGTTCACCCTAATAGGCGAAGCGGAATTTGCCCGAAACAGACCCTAATACTTTAGGAGTAGGGTTTTGATTCCCCAATTAGGCTGTCTATATTTGAGGTATCTTCCGCTTCCATCTGGGTGTAGTAGATCAGTTAAGGTTTTACCAGTTCTTCGGTTCTGCTTTGTACAGCGTTCTAGCGACTGCTCTTGAATGACTGCGTTTTGCCCACAACCTGCAGCCTGGGTTGAGCGAATGCAGTTAGATACGTGTTCAGCGATCCCATTCATCAGCCGCCTTTCCTCAGCCCATGACCTTGAAAAAATGTTTGCGATCGCCCTACCTCGGGGTGAGCTTGTTGCTAGTCGCCTTAGTTCTGGCCGAAGTTTTTTCGCCCCAATCCAGCCATGCTGGTGAGGTTCCAGACGGCAAAGCCCTACCAATCCTTCCTGCCCCAGATGATGCAGGGACGCTCGTCACCCCAGACGGTAGCCGCTTTGATATTACAGGGGGCCAGCGATCGCTAGATGGCGCGAACCTATTTCACAGCTTTACTCAGTTCATTTTAGACACAGGCTACACGGCCAATTTCCTCGCCGATCCCGCCACACAAAACATCTTGGCGCGAGTCGTAGGCGGCAACTTGTCGGCGATCGATGGCCTAATTCAAATAACAGGGGGTAGCCCCAATTTATTTTTAATTAATCCTGCTGGGATCGTGTTTGGTTCCAATGCCAGTCTCAATGTGCCTGGCTCCTTCACCGCTACCACCGCCAACGGCTTGGGTTTTGGCAAAGAGTGGTTCAATGCTTCGGGCTTCAACAACTACGAAGGCTTAGTCGGCACACCAGATTTATTCGCCTTCAGCATGAGCCAACCCGCCGGGATCATCAATACCGGGAATCTAGAAGTTGCCGCTGGACAGAATTTAACGTTGCTCGGTGGCACTGTGATTAGCACAGGTCAACTCACCGCTCCCGAAGGACACATCACCGTCGCGGCGGTTCCAGGTAACAGTTTGGTACGGCTGAGCCAAGCCGAAAGTTTGCTGACTCTAGATATTCAGGCGATCGCTCCTGACACCTATCAACCCAACCCCTGGGACTTCCCGATTGTGGATCTCCCCGATCTCCTTACAGGCGGTCTCGGCAAAAATGCTACGAATATCACCACCAACCGAGACGGGCAGCTAGTTTTATCTGGCTCTGGCCTCACCGTTTTGCCAGGAGATGTAGTGGTGCAAAATGCTACGGCTCGGAGTGCCACGCTTGTGGCTGCTGGCAAAGTCACGCTGGGCAATACACCTCTCCCGCTACCTGACAAAGGTGTGCACGACAGTATCGGCAATCCTTTAAGCATTCAGCCTGATGGCAATACCTATCTCGTTACTAGCCCCACTGGCAGCACCTTCTACATTAGAGGCAACATCGAAGTTCTCATTGACCCTGGTGATAGAGTCAGCAACCCTGGAACTGGTGGCAAAATTTCTCCTAACCCTCTTCCAGATATAGACATTCCCTTTCCGATTGATAAAGAGATGGGCATTACATTCCCCCCATCCATCCCAGAAGTTGACCTGCCACCCATTCCAGAAGACCCAGGAGCTAGCCTACCAGCTATTCCAGAAGTTCCAGGGGACCTTCCACTTATCCCCTCCGAGAAACCCACTCAACAAGCTGGGCCAGTACCCCCTGATATTCCGATTAATCCTGAACCAGGCTCACCTGAAGGTATAGGTACACCAGCATTAGGGGTTTCTCCCGATCCTTTACCTGAACCATCAAGTGGAATTCCGCCCTCGCCTCAGCCTGAAACAGGCATTGGAGCCACTACAGGAGTACCACCTTCACCTCCCCCGGAAGTTCCCAGCGCAACGCTTGGAGCTGCACCGCAACCCAAACCAGGCACGATTCGGCGGCAAGAAATTGCTCTGAGTAACGATCGCCCTCGCTCCAATCCCACTCTGGGAACTACTGTTCAAGGGCAACAAATTGCGATCGCAACGAGTACCCAGGATTGTTTGCGAGTTGGACAGATTGTAGAAAATCAGGGAACGACTTACCGAGTCATTACTGACCAAGGGCGAGTGATTCAGTGCTACCAGCAGCAACTCGCTTTAGCTCAGCAGCAAAACCAACCGCAGCAGCAACGACAAACCCTGCATAACTTAGGCAGCATCCATTTTGTCGTAGGCAACTACGCCCAGTCAATTCAGCGCTACCAGCAGAGTTTGGCGCTCGCTCAGCAACTGCAAAACCGAGCAGGCGAAGCGGAAGCGTTAAGTGGATTAGGAGCTGCTTACAGTGCTGTGGGTAACTACACAAAGGCGATTCAGTACTACGAGCAAAGTTTAGCCATCAGCCGCACGCTGCCAGTTCCCGAATTGCAAGGCATGACCCTACGCAACTTGGGGATCGCGTATCTGGCTCAAGACAATCTTGCTAAGGCACTGGAATATCCACAGGAAAGTTTAGCGATCGCGGAGAAAGCTCAGGACCGCCGAGGCATTGGGCAGTCGTTAGGCAATTTAGGTTTGGTTTACTTCACCAAAGGGGATCACGCCAAAGCGATTAAGCATCTGGAGCAACAATTAGCGATCGCGCGTGAGTTAAAAGATCGCCTAGCCGAAGGGCGAGCCTTGGGTAATTTGGGACTGGCTTACTACGGCTTGGAAGATTATCAGCAAGCGGCTAACTATCAACAGCAAAGTTTGGCGATCGCGCAACAATTGCAGGACCGCCCTGGTGAAGGCCATGCCTTGAATAATTTAGGAGATGCTTGGTTACGTTTGGGTAAATTGGCTGAAGCAGAGCAAGCGCTTTTTGCAGGGATCAAAGTTTGGGAGTCGCTACGGGCACAGCTTGATCAAAATGATGATGCGACGAAGATCTCCATCTTTGAGACTCAAGCCACGACTTACAGCACGCTGCAAGAAGTCTTGATTGCCCAAAATAAGGCGCAGGCGGCGTTAGAAGTGGCAGAACGTGGTCGAGCTCGTGCTTTTGTGGAATTGTTGGCAAAGCAGTTGCCCACTCAGGGCAGCAAAAGTTTGGCAGGTGCTGCTAATCTAGAACCTCCCAGCATTGCTCAGATTCAACAAATTGCCCGCGCCCAAAATGCCACCTTGGTTGAATATTCGATTATTCAAGAAGCCTTCCAGGTCGAGGGGCAGCGGCAGATTCAGGACAAAGCTCTCTATATCTGGGTTGTACAGCCCAACGGCAAAGTAACGTTCCGCCAAGTAGACCTCAAACCCCTGTGGCAGCAGCAAAAAACCTCTTTAGATGATTTGGTTGCTAGTACCAGAGCCTCCATCGGGATTGAAGGGCGGGGGCTGGCATTTAACCAAACCACTGAGGTTGTCGCCAGTGCCTTGGAGAGGCTCCAACGTTACCAGACGCGACAGTCACAACTGAAGCAACTGCATCAACTGTTGATTCAGCCGATCGCGGATCTGTTGCCGAGCGACCCAACTGCTCGTGTGGTCTTCATTCCTCAAGGTTCTCTCTTTTTGGCTCCTTTTCCCGCTTTGCAAGATGCCGCCGGAAAGTATCTGATTGAAAAACATACGATGCTGACCGCTCCAGCAATTGAGGTGCTAGCACTCACCTACCAACAACGGCAACGCCAAGGGATAGCGCAGCAGTCTCAACCGACGCAGGTTGCCGCCACCACCCTACCGCGATCGCCCCAGAAGTCTCTAATTGTGGGCAACCCCACGATGCCTAACGTGCCGAGTGAGAATGGTGAGCGATCGCAACCCCTTTATAGCCTGCCTGGAGCTGAACGAGAAGCCAAAATGATTGCCTCGCTCCTCAACACAGAGGCGATTACGGGCAGCGCGGCAACGAAAGCAACGGTGATGGCGAAGATGGGTGATGCTCAGATTATTCACCTAGCAACTCATGGTTTGTTGGATGATTTCCGAGGGCTAGGCATTCCAGGTGCGATCGCTTTAGCGCCTTCGGGCCAGGATGATGGTTTGCTGACGGCAAATGACATTCTCGGCTTGAAGCTGAATGCTGAGTTGGTGGTGCTGAGTGCTTGTGGCACGGGACGCGGCAAGATTACGGGCGATGGGGTGGTGGGGCTATCGCGATCGCTGATTTCAGCGGGGGCTCCCAGTGTGGTGGTGTCGCTGTGGCAGGTGCCCGATCATCCAACGGCGGCTCTGATGACGGAGTTTTACCAAAATCTGCAACGGCAACCGGATAAGGCGCAAGCGCTACGGCAGGCAATGTTAGCGATGTTGAAGCAGCACCCAGATCCTAGAGATTGGGCGGCGTTTACTTTGATTGGTGAGGCGGAGTGACAAATTTGTTACTTATGGGTTGAAGTTCTACGGAGTAGGGCAGGATTGAGGTGAAGTTTTTTGGGGTGCTTCTCGGTATTTTTGGCTCGATTTAAGTCTTTGGAAACCGAGCCTTGAGGGCACCTGCCCTCAAACTCCCGCTGAAGGACGGTTGCGTCCCCCAGACCCCCTCCAAAAATGGCTTGTCTATCCCAGTTTTCTCTTTTTCTCTTGCTCCCCTCGCCCAGTATGGGGAGAGGGGCTGGAGGAGAGGGCTGCCCCTAATCACTATCTGAAATTCTCGTTATGTCTTATCACCGCCGATCGCTTAGCCTCGTTATTGCTGCTTTATTACTGGCAGGTGGCACGCCGTTAGGTCGTTTCAATCCTTTGGGTGCTGCGGTGGTGTTGGCGCAGTCGGAGGCGGAGCAGGCGCAGATTACTGAGGCGGTTTATCTGAATCAGCAGGGGTATGAGCAGTTTCGTCAGGGTCAGCCGCAGGAGGCGTTGGCGACGCTGCAAAAGGCGATCGCGATTTTTAAGGCGACGGGGGCTAAGGCGGGGGAGGCGCAGAGTCTGAACCATATTGCCAATGTCTATCACTACAGTTTGGGGCAGTATCCGAAGGCGTTGGAGTTTTATCAGCAGGCGTTGAAGTTACGGCAGCAGATTGGCGATCGCGAGGGGGAATGGGCGACGCTGGATGACATGGGGATGGCTTACGGGGAGCAAGGGCAGTACACCAAGGCACTGGAGTTTTACCAGAAGGCGTTGGGGATTATTCGGCAGTTGGGCGATCGCAACAGTGAGAAGCTACGGCTGAATGAGATTGCTAGTGTTTATTTCCGGTTGGGGCAGTATCCGCAAGCGCTGGAAGCCTATCAACAGGTGCTCAAACTTCAGCGGGAGGGGCGCGATCGCGAGGGGGAAGGCACGACGCTGGGCAATGTGGGCGTGGTCTATGTGAATCTAGGGCAGTATGCCAAGGCACTAGAAGCTTATCGTCAAGCTTTAGCCATTTTTGATTTGCTGCCCGCTTATCAAGGCGCGAAGGCAACAATTCTGAATAATATGGGTGGGCTGTTTTTCAGCATTGGGCAATACAAGGAAGCGCTTGATTCGACTCAGCAAGCCCTGGCAATTTTCAACAAGTTTAGCGATCGCTCGGATACAGCCACGGCGTTTACTGAGTTGGGGTTGCTGTACGAGATTGTGGGGCAATATTCCCAACCGTTGGAGTTTCATCAGTCGGGCTTGGCGATGCGGCGGGATATTGGCAACGCCTTGAATCAGGAATCGATTACCAAGGTGGGACAAGCTGCGACACTGAACAATATTGGGCGGGTCTATGCCAGTGTGGGCAAATATGACCAAGCACTGAAGCTGCATCAACAAGCGTTGGTGATTTACCAGGAACTCAGCGATCGCGCTGGGGAAGCTACGACGCAGAATAACTTGGGACAGGTCTACGACAACCAAAAGCAAACGGAGCAAGCGCTGAAGTTTTACCAGCAGGCGTTGCAGCTCTACAAGCAGGTAGGCGATCGCACCGGGGAAGGGGTGGCGCTGAGCAACTTGGGCCACGCCTATGAGCAACAGGGACAGAATTCCCAAGCTTTGAAGTTCTATCAGCAAGCGCTCACGGTGCATCGGGAGGTGGGCGATCGCGTCAATGAGGGGGTGACGCTGAGCAGTATTGGTCGGATTTTGCATCGTTCCGGGCAACAATCGGAGGCGGAGAAAACGCTGCGACAGGCGATCGCGATTTTGGAATCTTTGCGTCCGGGGCTAACGGATGCGGGGAAGGTCTCTATCTTTGAAACGCAACAGAAAACCTATGGCACATTGCAGCAAACGCTGATCGCCCAGAAGCAGACCAATCCCGCTTTAGAAATTGCTGAACGCAGTCGTGCCCGTGCCTTTGTGGAGTTGCTCGCTCAACGCCTCAACACCAACTCAACCACAGCTCCTGCTCTCAATCCTCCAACTCTGGCGCAGATCAAGCAGATTGCTAAAACTCAAAATTCAACGCTGGTGGAATATGCGATCGTGCAGGATACTGCTCCTTCGCAAGCTCCACAGCTATTCATTTGGGTGATTCAGCCCACGGGAAATATGAGTTTTCGCCAAGTCGAGTTAAAAGGTTTGCCTCAGCCAGGAATTAATGCAGCGGATACTGCTTCTCCTCTAGAGAGCTTAGTCACCCAGGCAAGAGGGGCGATCGGCATCAAGGGTCGAGGATTGGCGTTCCAAGAAGACACGACGACGGTGGCGAGAGCGATCGCCAAGGTGAACAACCAAACCAATCAACCACTGCAACAACTCCACCAATTACTGATTCAGCCGATCGCTGACCTTTTACCCACTGACCCTAACGCCCACGTTACCTTTCTGCCTCAAGAAGCGCTGTTTTTAGTACCATTTCCTGCCTTGCAGGCCAGCAATGGTCGCTACTTAATCGAGCAACACACTGTTCTCACCGCACCTTCCATCCAAGCCCTAGACCTGACGCATCAGCAACAGCAACGCTTACAGCAAGCAAACCGCCAGAGGGGAAATCCTACCTTGATTGTTGGTAACCCAACAATGCCTAAGGTCAGCCTACCTCTCGGTGCCACCGCTCAACCGCTCCCCAGCCTCCCTGGTGCGGAGCAAGAAGCTAAGGCGATCGCGGCCCTACTCAAAACTCAACCACTGACTGGCAGTCAAGCAACGAAAGCTGCCGTTTTGCAGCAGATGTCTCAAACACGACTGGTTCATTTAGCTACCCACGGGCTATTGGATGACTTCAAAGGTTTGGGTGTCCCGGGTGCGATCGCCTTAGCTCCTTCTGGTCGAGATAACGGCCTCCTGACAGCTAGCGAAATTCTCGACCTGAAGCTCAACACCGATTTAGTAGTTCTCAGTGCTTGCGATACTGGGCGTGGTCGCATTACTGGAGATGGTGTGGTGGGTCTCTCGCGCTCCTTAATTGCCGCTGGTGCCCCCAGCGTCATTGTCTCCCTGTGGCAAGTACCTGATGCACCTACAGCAACTCTGATGACGCAGTTCTACCAGACACTGCAACAGCAACCAGATAAAGCCCAAGCTCTCCGCCAAGCCATGCTAGCCACGATGAAACAACACCCTGATCCCAAAGATTGGGCTGCTTTTACCTTAATTGGTGAAGCTCAATAGCTCCATCGTTAAACTGAGCTATCGATTGCGGCTAGTAAAGTTTCTGCTTGAGTGCAAAGTTCCGTATGGCAAGTGCCATTGCTAGCCAGAATGCCTCCCCACTGGCTGACATCTGCCTGGTTATACTGCAACAAACTGCCATCAAAGCGAGTGACCTTACCACCTGCCTCAGTCAAAATCAGTTCTGGAGCCGCTAAGTCCCAATCCTTCGGCGCTGATTTACCTGATAGAGAAATATATAAATCTGCTTGCTGCTCCACGATCGCCGCAATTTTGCAGCCAACACTACCGATCGCCCGTTGGTTTTGGCAAGGCAGTTGGCGTAAAAGCTGGACCAGCCTTTCCCCACGATGGCTGCCGCTGACAACGACTGACAGATCTTCGATGCGATCGCGCTCAGCTACTCGTAATTGAGTTACAGCACCGTCGCGTGTCTCTACAAACGTGCCATCACCCAAAGTTGCGTAGTAAAGTTTGCCAAGTTCTGGACAAACTACCACTGCTAATACGGGTCGTCCTGCATGAGCTAAAGCAATGTGAACCGCGTATTCTCCGGTGCGCTTGATAAAGTCTTTGGTGCCATCCAGCGGGTCTACAATCCAGACCCAAGTATGCTGCAACCGCTCAGCGGGATTCTGCGCTTTGAAGGTTTCCTCAGTCAGGTAGCCAAACTCGACCGTGCCAAACGCAGCGTGCAGATTATTCAGAATGTAGTGGTTGGTGGCGACATCCGCAGCGGTGACAGGTCCATCCCCTTGGTCTTGAATATTTAAGTCTAGAGTTGATTCCCCCGCAACTGGATTGGGGTGGTAATACGATTGCAGAATCTCAGCAGCGCCCCAGCCAATAGAGCGGGCGATCGCTAAAACAGATTCGACCGGAAATCCAGCGATTGATTGCAAGTTTGCCACTTAGGATTCCTTCGCTCCACTAATGGCTGCATCCTGACCCGAAGCGACCCAATAGCGACGACAGCTCCACATCAGGGCAGTACCGACAGCAATGTAGATCAGACCGCGAATTTCAAAACTGACGCCTGCCAAGCGGAGACCTACACCAATTCCCATCATGGCGAGAATCAACGCGATCGTTTTAGCCCCAAACATTTGGAAGATGCTCTTGAAGGGGTTCGGCTCCTGTAACGTATCCACGCGATCGATTACCCGATTCGCAGTTCGATCGAGAATAATTTTTCCTTTCAACAAACCGATACTCAACGCAGCCGCTCCCCAGCCTAGATGCTTGGTATCCAGAAAGCCCAGATAAGGTAGGTGAAACCAGAACACCAAACCCATCGTAAACAGACCAATCCCTACCAAAGTCCAGATGCTCGCTGCAATCCAGAGGTGTTGCCTGCGAGTAAGGCCGCCAGTCGTTTCAGTGCTTTCCATAACCTAGATGGGAGTCGCGCAATATCAGCCCTCATTATAGGACGGAGACAGAGTCGCAACGGATCTCTGGTAATGCCTCGTAGCAATTGCGGCAGTTGCCCCAAATAGCACAGCGCCAGAGCTTAGGAATCAGCCTCCTGTCAACTCTGGCGCTGGTGTCTGTGATTGAGCGTTTCAGGGGCTAGGTAAAGCTACTGGCTAGAGTCACTGCTCGAACTGTAGCTGCACCAAGAACTTAACCCGCTCAAAGGTCAAATTTAGCAGCCGCCGATGGCGCTACCGCTGTTGGACTGGCTGCTGGAGCTGGAACTGCTGGGGCCAACTCGATAGATAGAGTTGCTCTGGTTGTCGAGGCTCTGGCTAACTTCTGCGGTCATCTCGTCAGCAGGACGGTTGCGATCGGAACTCATGGAACCAGGCAAAGGACGCATGGTGTTGCTGCCACTGTACTGGTTCTCACCCGATTGGTTCATCGCCGTGCTGTTATTCATCGGCATGTTGTTGTTATTCAAGCTGTTTGCTGTATAGCCACCCGCAGGGCCTGCTGTGGCACCTGCACTAGGGGTAAAGCGGTTAGCTTGATAGTTAGATTGGTAAGATGAGTTGAAGGACTGAGTTGTATTACGCATGTCAGCGCTAGCAACACGCTCGCCATCTAATTCCCGCAAACGCTCCATTGTGTATCCACCTGCGGGGCCATAGGTTGGAGCCACCTCAGCACTTCTATAAGACATGCCTGCAGCAGAGGAATTACCACTCATGTTTGACTGATTTGCTTGCAGATTCTGCGAACCCAGGTAGCTAGAGTTAGCTTGCTCAGACCCACTGTAAGGTGAGCTCATGTTGATGTTGGACTGATCCATCGATTGAGTGCCACTTGCTTGCATCTGCTCCATCGTGGCTCCACCCGTTGGGCTATCGCTAGGAGTAACTTGGCCCGTGCTGGGTATACACTGAGTGGGGCTGTTAGAGTTAGCAGGGCTAGATTGCATTTGAGCTACTGCGGGCAATCCCAACAAAGCACTGACGCCAGCCACACCAGCTAGACTAACTACTTTCTTAAATGAGAAAAAATTCTGAGCGCTCATAAATACCTCGGGTTCCCGTAAAGAGATTAGTGATTTCAAAAACTTGGGCTAAAAATGTCAGCTCCTATACAAATTTGAGTGTAGAAGTCTGAGTGGTTTTAATTCTCTGCCACGAGTGGGATCTAACCCGAGCTAAGAGTAAGAGATAGATAGTGGGAAGCCACCAAAGAGCTGCTGAGCGATCGCCCTTAGGCAAGACACACCACAAAACCAACCTACCCAAAGGTAGAACTCCCAGGTAGAACTTCTAGACCAGAAATCCTCACCCTCGCCAGAAGTGCCTTTTCTGAAGGAGCCTGCTACCTTGGAAGGCGGATGGGTCGTCGCTGTAAACAGCGCAGGAGAATGATCATGCTGGAGTTGTACCAATTTGAGATGTCGCATTATTGCGAGAAGGTGCGGCTAATCCTGGATTACAAGGGATTGGCCTATCGCAAGATTGAAGTCACCCCTGGCATTGGGCAGTTAGACCTCTACCGAATGTCCGGGCAACGCCAAGTCCCGGTTCTAAAAGATGGCAACGAAGTGATTGCAGATTCAACGGCGATCGCTAAATATCTCGATCGTCAATATCCCGATCGCCCTGTTATCCCCACAGACCCCAAACAAAAAGGGCTGTGCCTCATGCTCGAAGATTGGGCCGACGAAGTCCTAGGTCTGAACGCCCGAAAAGCCATGCTCGCCGCCTTCAGCCAAAGTCCCGACTTCCGCACCGCCGCTCTACCTACTTCTACGCCTGCTTTGCTGAAAAACTTGATCGGCTCAGTTCCCAGCGAAGTGTTAGACGTGCTGAGCTTTGGGGTTGGCATGGGACCCGATGCTTTGCATAGCGCCAAAGCCTCACTTAGGCAAAACCTAGAAGCCCTGACCTTTATCCTGCTCGATCACCCGTATCTAATTTCCGACCAGCCCACCCTAGCGGATTTTGCTGTAGCAGGGCTGAGCATGTACATCAAATTCCCCTCTGGCCCTTACCTCGACATCCCTGAAGGACTCAAAGGTAAAGGAGTCCCGGGAGTTGCAGATATCGGCACCTTCGAGCCTTTCTTCAACTGGCGCGATCGCCTTTACACTGAATACCGCAAATCCTTCACCCCCGCTACCACTTCCTCCAGTAGCACCAGACCCACCTCGATTGACATCGAGTAGCCCCCACCCTCTTATACGTAGAGAAAAACTCAGCACCCTAAACCCCTTCTGGAGGAGGTCTGGAGGACGGCTGCGTTCTCCAGCGGGGGTTTAGGGGCAAGTGTTCCCAAGCTCTTAACTCCACCAGCAGACAAACCCCGCCCAAACTTAAAAATCGTTTTTACACCAAGCAACCCCGTACAATCACTCTTCTGAAATAGATAGACTTAGCCTTCAGACAGAGCGATCTGCGCCAATCCAGTCGTTAATCTCGGAATGTTAAAACTTCAGTTTTGTTACCTGATTTTTTTACCAATACCGAGTTCTGCAAAAACCCATGACAAACTTGCGCGATCGAGATAGAGAAATTTACAATCAAGAATTACGCCGAGAAAATCAAATCGCTCGTGAGAATAATAGTGCTGCTAGCGGTTTGATGACAGGAATCCTCTTAACCTCCCTGCTTGGCTTGGGACTCGGTGCTTTCTTCCTATTTAACCGCGGAGCAGACAACTCAGCTCCTGCTGGCAACCAAACTATTATTGAGCGCACCCAAGAAATTCCAGTTCCTCAGCCTCAAGCTCCAGATGTGAAACCACCAGACGTTAATATCACATTGCCTAAAGTAGAAGCGCCACCAGCCCCAGATGTGAACGTCAGCATTCCGAGCCCTGCGGCACCACAAGCTCCTGCAGCGGAAAGCGCTCCCGCTGATAGCGCTGCTCCTACAGGAGATGCCACTTCTACAGGAGAGACCGCTCCCGCTCAACCGTAGCTCAGCTAATGAAGTCCTAAGTAGTTTATGAAATTGGTGGGTTGGAGAGATACACCCCTCCAAAGCGTGCCTCTCCAACCCATTTAGGATGGCTACATAATCTTTTGGTTTTTAGTAAAGGTGGAGGGTTTCGTTAGAGATCCTTCACCTTTTCCCATAGATGAAACCAATGACAATCAAAATTTTTCTGAAAAGAGATTTTCTGAGAAGCAACGCAAGATTAAGTGCAGCGATCGCTTAACTGGCAAATCTTCCCTATAAAAACATTTAAGTATTAGAACCAGAAGCATTGCTATATAACTTTTAAGCCCTAAAATAACTAGAATTAGTATTACTTGAATGAATTAGACCTAAGATAATTCAAAAGGTTGAGGAATTATTGGTCTAAAATCATCTGCCTCCATTAACCCGTCCAGGTGTGAGCAAGGGAGACTAGCGAGTTTATAAATGGATTTAGATAAACCCTTAGGTTCAGTCATTCAAGGCTCCCTTAGCCAAGGACTCGAAGTTCGCTTACACCCAGATGTCTCTGTAGAAGACATGCGAGTGGGCAAATTCTTGGTCGTTCAAGGGGCGCGATCGCGGTTCTTCTGCATGTTGACCGACGTAACCCTTGGAACCGCCAGCACCCGGATTTTCGCTAATCCTCCTGATCCAGGCAATACCTTTCTCCAAGAAGTTCTAGCAGGAACGGGCACGTTCGGCACCATCGACTTAACTCCAATGTTGATGTTTACACCCGAACCAGAAGAGCCTATTAGTTACTCGGCCAACAGTAAGGCCAAGAAAACTAAAGGCGGCAAAACTGCCCGTGCCGCCGAAGATAAAAGTGACTCTACAGCCAGCTTGCCACTGCTCGCTTCCCTCACGCCTCAAAGCAGCAGCACGATCGAATTAATGCCCGTCAAGACCATTCCCAGCCACTTTAGCCAGGTGCATGAAGCCAGCGAGCGGGATTTTCGAGCCGTTTTTGGTTGGGAAAATGACCCCCATCGACGCAACTTTGCGATCGGGCAACCGATTGATATGGACGTGCCTATCTGCGTCGATTTAGATCGCTTCGTCGAACGTAGTAATGGTGTATTTGGGAAATCAGGTACCGGGAAATCTTTCCTGACTCGCTTGTTACTGTCGGGAATTATCCGCAAACAAGCGGGAGTCAACCTGATTTTTGATATGCACTCGGAGTATGGCTGGGAAGCCGTCCGCGAAGGCAAGCAGTTCAGCACCGTGAAGGGGCTCAGGCAACTCTTTCCCGGTCAGGTGCAGATCTACACCCTCGACCCCGAATCCACTAAGCGCCGTGGAGTCCGAGACGCTCAAGATCTCTTTATCAGCTTTGACCAGATTGATGTGGAAGACTTAATGCTGGTACGCGGAGAACTCAACCTCTCTGAAGCCAGCCTAGAAAACGCCATTATTCTCCGCAATGAGTTTGGCAAATCTTGGATTACTCGCCTGCTCTCCATGAGCAACATGGAAATTCAGGAGTTTTGCGAAACCAAGATGGGCAGCAAGTCCTCCATCATGGCGTTGCAGCGTAAACTCAACCGCCTAGAAGAACTGAAATATATTCGCAATACTTGCCCCCACAACTACGTGGGTCAAATTCTTGATTCCATTGATGCTGGCAAGCATGTGGTGATTGAGTTTGGCTCGCAGTCCAACATGCTCTCCTATATGTTGGCGACGAATGTAATTGCCCGCCGGATTCACGCTGCTTATGTGCAAAAAGCCGAGAAGTTTTTACAGAGCAAGAATCCCAGCGATCGCCCCCAGCAGTTAGTCATCACAATTGAAGAAGCGCACCGCTTCCTCGACCCTAGCACCGTCAGCCAAACCATCTTCGGCACGATCGCCCGTGAGATGCGGAAATACTTCGTCACCTTATTGGTAGTAGACCAACGACCTTCAGGGATTGACAACGAAGTCATGTCTCAGATTGGCACCCGCATCACCGCGCTCCTCAACGACGAGAAGGATATTGATGCCATCTTTACCGGAGTGTCGGGGGCGCAAAGCCTCCGTTCCGTATTATCTAAGCTAGACTCAAAACAGCAAGCTCTAATCCTAGGCCATGCAGTGCCGATGCCTGTGGTCATTCGTACTCGCCCTTACGACGAAACCTTTTATGCCGAGATTGGGGATGTACCCTGGGAAGAGATGCCTGCAGCGGCAGTCTTCAAAGCCGCAGAGTCTGCTAAAGCGGACTTAGGTTTCTAGTCCTGTGAGATTTTTCGAGACCAATGGGCAAAAGACCCGGATAGAGGCTACGTCTTTGCATTAATCAATGAGGCTTTCTCCCTAAAAAGCCTCTAAATCAGTTCGGTTTTCCCTATGCTAAATGGCCATTCGGTCAGGGAAAACTGCGCCATTATAGTAGAAGAACTGCTTAGAGCACAGCTACAGAAATGTCACTTCGCTAAAGTTAGAGCTAGAATAGAAAATTTTCCAGTAGATTCTTCGGTTTTGCCTAACGGGATCATACTCTAGGATGAATCTTTTTTGCTTTCCTGGAGTCTAAACTTATAGCACAATCGAGTAAAGTAAACTCATACTGAGTACGACCTTTTAGAGTTTCTTGCCACTACTTGGGTCAAATAATATGGAATCGGGTCCACCTGCATCCTGAAAGTTACGGGCACGAAGTTTTAAGCTAATTCATCACCTGTAGACAGAGGTTAGTTTTATCCTCTGCATTTGGACTTCTCTGACCTAGGCGATTTGAGGTTGGTCAGGGAAGAGCTTGCTTATTGTGTCTGGTTGGCTGCCCGTTCCCACTTCAAGCTTTCAATCGCTCTCTATTTCGCCCCCACTTCTCTTTAATCTACTTTTACTGAGTTCATCACAGATCCATGCCTACTGCCAATTCTAAAACAAAGACTGCTAATCCCATGTTCACCGTTGACATGGTACGCACCTACCTCCATGAAATTGGACGAGTGCCTCTGCTAACCCATGAACAAGAAATTGTGTTTGGGAAGCAGGTCCAGCAGATGATGTCTCTATTAGAAGCCAAGGAAAAGCTGGCGAAAAAGTTGCGTCATGAGCCAACTCAAGCGGAGTGGGCAGCGCAAGCTAAGCTCAGCGAAGAAGAGTTGACAAAAACTCTGCGTCAGGGCCACCGAGCCAAGCAAAAGATGATTGAAGCGAACCTGCGCTTGGTCGTGGCGATCGCGAAGAAGTACCAGAAGCGCAACCTGGAGTTCCTGGACTTGATCCAAGAAGGCACCCTAGGACTGGAGCGCGGTGTAGAGAAGTTTGACCCGACTCGTGGTTACAAGTTCTCGACCTACGCCTACTGGTGGATTCGCCAAGCCATTACTCGCGCGATCGCTCAGCAAGCTCGGACCATCCGTTTGCCCATCCATATCACCGAGAAGCTGAACAAGATCAAGAAGGTGCAGCGTGAGCTAGCCCAGAAATTAGGTCGGGCTGCTAGCCCTGCTGAGATTGGGGAAGCTCTAGAGCTAGAGCCTGCGCAGATTCGGGAATACCTGACGATGTCTCGTCAACCCGTTTCTCTAGATCTTCGTGTCGGTGACAACCAAGACACCGAACTGCAAGACCTCTTGGAAGACGAAGGGCCTTCGCCTGAGCACAATATGACTCAGGAGTTGCTCCGTCAAGACTTGCAAGACTTGTTGGCAGAGCTCACCCCGCAACAGCGAGAAGTTTTGACCCTCCGCTTCGGCCTGAATGATGGCAAAGAGTTGTCTCTAGCCAAAGTCGGTGAACGCCTCAATATTAGTCGTGAGCGTGTGCGCCAACTAGAGCACCAAGCCCTCAATCACTTGCGCCGTCGTCAGGAGAGCGTACGTGAGTACTTGGCCAGCTAACCACTTTAAACAGGGATGCTCAAGCGTGTCCCTGTTTTTTTATCTACTTATTTTTATCTATTTAAAGTTCTGAACAAGATATTGAACTTGTGGTCAGGAATCGGGAACTAAACTCTTGTAGAACTGAACAGTAACCTTAGCAACACCCTTTTGGGTGTGTCCTCGCAACTCCCAGAAACCTACCTCTAGATAGCAACTAACTCTCCCATTTGATTGAACAGTTGTACAGGTATTCTGGGTTACGGTGTGAGTATTGAGGTTTGTCGTTGAGTCTTGATGGAGGAAACTACGGTGACCAATCCATGCATCCGTTCTCTCTCGCCGTGGCGTACTCTGCAACGCATCACCCAGCCAGCTTTGGGCATTTTGCTGCTAACGAGTCTCTCTGGTGTTGCGCTACAAGCTGCGAACGCGGCTGAGTCTACCTCTACGGCTGTGTCAGCACGCCAGCTAGAGCGGCAACCCTTAACTTCAGCACCAACCGCCAAAGCGATCGCCAAGCAAGCAGCTCCTAGCAAAAATTCTGTTAAAAGCTCTGCGAATAGCAAGAATAGTTCTCTGGCTGACGGCACCTATCTATATGGTGAGGCAGCCGAGCCAGAGCAAGTTGGTAGTGCTTACATGGTGTTTCA
This sequence comes from Trichocoleus desertorum AS-A10, assembly GCF_039962155.1. NCBI lineage: Bacteria > Bacillati > Cyanobacteriota > Cyanophyceae > Leptolyngbyales > Trichocoleusaceae > Trichocoleus > Trichocoleus desertorum. The sequence goes on from NZ_JAMPKN010000010.1 coordinate 46,251, forward strand.
GGTAACTAAAGGCAAAGTCGTTGGCGCATTCTACATGCCGCGATCGTCCTTCGATTGTTTCTCTGGCAGTTTTGAGCCAGGCAAATTAGCATTGAACGTGGTTGATACCTACGAGAAAACCACGCATCCCTTCGCGATCGCCTTGGAGCAAAACAGCACCATTGCTTCTAATAGCAATAAGCCTGCTGTAGCCGAAATTGGCTTGCAAGGCTTCCAGCGCCTAGCTAAGGTCAGCGCCAACGACCAGCGCATCTTAGGTATGTGTCAGACCAACTCCCAAAAAAATCAAGCTAAATAGAACATTTGCTCGCTAGCTCAGCTAAGGCTCGGTAGACTGGGGAAAGCCACGCTATAGATCTGGTTATGCCTCGCTTTCTCCACGTTGCTGATGTGCACTTAGGGCTCGATCGCTACGACACTCCCCAGCGCACCAAGGATTTCTTCTTAGCTTTTCGCGATGTGTTGGAGCGTTACGCCATTGATGAGCAAGTTGATTTTGTCCTCATCGCGGGCGACTTGTTTGAGCATCGGCAGGTGTTGCCCGCAGTGCTGAACCAGGCCCAGGTTTGCTTTGAGATGCTGCGAGAAGCTGGCATTCCAGTCTTAGCGATCGAGGGCAACCATGACAACCGACCCTACGCCACCAAAACCAGTTGGCTGCGCTACATGGCTGATTGGGAATATGTGATTCTACTAGAACCTAAGGAAGACGCGGAAGATGGCGAAAACCTCTTTGACCCTTGGACCCCAGAAGCCAAAGCAGGTGGCTATATTGATTTGCCCTGTGGGGTGCGGGTTTTAGGCTCTCGCTGGTATGGTGCGTCTGCTCCCCAAATGATTGAGAAATTGGCCCATAGTATTCAGCAATTGCCACCAGGACCACAGCACACCGTCATGATGTTTCATCATGGTATGGATGGCCAGATTGCTCGTTATACTGGGGCGCTGAGGCTAGAAGCTGTAAATCCTTTGCGGGAAGCAGGAGTGGAGTATCTAGCTTTAGGTCATATCCACAAGAACTACGAACTAGAAGGTTGGATTTTCAACCCTGGCTCGATTGAGGCCAATAGCATTGCTGAAAATCTTCAGCAAACTCCTCGTGGTGCTTATCTAGTCGAGATCAACGGGACAGGAATTCGCGCTGAGCTCAAGCAAGATTATTATCAGCGCCGGATGATTCGTCTCAACCTGGAGGCAAATAAGCAGCAAACGCAAGCAGAACTGGAACAAGCAGCGATCGCCCACATCCAAGCCGCCGCGAAATCTGGTAAAACCCAAGCGGCGATCGTGGAACTGCGAATTCACGGTCAGGTCGGCTTCAACCGCTTGGACCTCAATGTGCGCGATTTACGAGATAAGCTGCATCAACTCAGTGAAGCGCTGATCTTTTTGCTGAAATACGACGCGATCGGCACCGAGTACGAAACGCCGATGATTGGCAATGGCGAGGAACCACCCCCCCGCACCGCAATCGAGCTACAAGCCTACACCGATTTGTTAGCTGCTAATAATGCCTATCAAGATCAAGCAGGAGCGATCGCTAAAGGTTTAGTAGAACTGAAAGACTTAGTGCTCGACAGCCGCCCCGAAGCCGAACTCTACGAACTCGCCCAACAACTGCTGAAAAGCTCTACAGCTTAGAGGCCTTCTCTTTCTACGCGGATTAAGTTTTCGGTGACGTTTTCGAAGGTGTCATCGTGGCTGATGATGAAGAGTTGGCGGAAGGATTTGATGTTGGCGATCGCTTCAGCTAACTGTTCTCGACGTGCCCGATCCATATTGGTTGTGGGTTCATCGAAGAAGGCCACATCAATATCTGCCAAAACCTTGAGCAAGGCGAGACGCACTGCCAAAGCCGCGCACATTTGCTCGCCTCCCGACAAGCTTCTGAACGTGCGCCAGTAACCACCTTCCTGGATGCGGATTTCGTAATCACCTGTCCACTCTAGGGCGACATTTTGGCGGTTGATCAGTTCGCGGAAGAGTTTGTCAGCTTCACGAGAAATCTCCTCAATATAGAACTTGGTAATGCGTGGGCCTGCTTGGTTGTAGACTTGGCGGGCATCACTGATAAACTGCTGCACTCGTTGCCGTTCTAACAAGTCAACTTGAGCTTTTGTACGTTGGTCGGCGATCGCCTGTAGCTCTGCCAGTTGATGCTCAATCTGATAGAGGAATTTCTGCTTTTGGGGCAACCCTCCCTCGATTTGGTCTTTTTGGCTGCGAATTGCGTTGTAGGTTACTTCTACTTCTTGCAGGTGTTGCGGGTCGTAGGTTTCGGCCAGTTGTGCTAATTGCGCTTGTACAATTGCTTGGTCAGTGGTGAGGGTGCTAAGTTGGGCGATCGCGGCCTCAAAGTTTGCTTCTAAAGTTGGCAGGTGCTCCGCATCTTTTTGATGTTGTAAGTACAGATCTCGCGCCGCTTGATACCTGGCTTTTTGGACTTTTTGCGCTTCTATGTGGTCTGGTAAATCAGTAAATTCTGCCAATTGAGCTTCTAGATGAGTCACTGCTTGAGCAACTTCCATCTGAGCTTGGTGAGCTTGGTTATATTGCATCTGCAATTGGGTTTGCTGCTGTAACTCCTGCTGGCGAAGTTGACTCCGACCTCTAGGATTTCCTAGGGCAGCGATCGCCGTGGTCAGCTGCGTCTTCTCTTGTTGCAACGTTGCTTGGTTGGCGAGTTGACTTTGGAGGTATTGCAGTTTAGCTTGCAACTCAGCTGCATCTTGCTGCAAGGCGGTTTGCTTAGTCAGCCAGGTTTCTAGCCCAGTGAAGTGAGTACGCTGTTGATAGGCTGTTTCCAGTTGGCGCTTTACTTCCGCTAGCTGTTGCTCTAGTTTGCTGGCAGAGACCTGCTCTGATAGATCGCCTAGGATTTGCTGCAAGTTGCCTAAAATTTCATTGTTCAAGTCCACACCCGCCTGAAGCGTAGTCAGGGCAGAGTCTACCGAGGCGGCGAGTAAGGGCACCGATCGCTGAAGTTCCTGTAAACCCGCGATCGCGGTTTCAGCCTCACTCAAGTAGCGATCACGTTGGGTTTGGCCGTGGGCAACAATCTGGCCGAGGTCAGCTTCAAACTGTTTAGCAGCGGCAATGCGGCTGAGTTGTGCTTGCAGGCGATCGCGCTGTTGCTCCCAGACAGGAATTTGCTCCAACACTGTCTCGAAGCTACTAATCCGGGCAATTTCGGTGCCGAGATGCTCTAGCTCCCCTTGGAGCTTAGCTAATTGCTTGGTAATATTCTGCCGCTCTAGCTCGGCAGTAAACAACTGTTGAAGTTGTTGGGCGATCGCTTCCTGATTTTGCTCTAGCTCAGTCTGTTGTTGAATCAGGGGTTGCAGTTGTTCAATTTCTTGCTGAGCTGCGGTTAGGCTTTCGAGTTGTAGAGTCAGTTTAGTGAGCTTGGCTTGCGAGTTCTCCCAAGTCACTTGATAACCTTGGCGCTGTTTCAGCAGAGCTTGCTGTTGTTTGCTTTGGCGATCTAGGGCTTGCAAGGCAGACTCTGCTTGCAAAAAGATTTGATAACCCGCTCGATTGGCTTCGCAGGTGGCTACTGCTTGCTTCGCCCGTTGGAGTGACTGTTCTAGCAACACATTGGTTTGGCGCTGTCCAGTCAGTTGCGCTTGCAAAGTCGAGAACTGAACTTCGAGTTGCTGGATTTGGTGCGATTGAGCGGTGAGCCGATCTTTTTGATGCTGAAGTTGCTCCAGTTGGATTTGAAGTTGCTGTAAAGCAGTCTTATCCTTGGTTACTTCTTGCTGCAAATCAGCCCGTTGAGTGTGCAGCAGATCCCAATCGCGCAGGTTCTCGGTATAGTACGCGATCGCCCGCTCTAGTTCCTGAACTTGCTGCTGAGCATACTTTTCTAAATCTCTCGATTTCTCAAAAGCTTGTTTGTACTCATCCACGCGCAGGATGCGATCGAAGACTTTGCGCCGCTCGTCTGCTGCTTTCTTAAAGTCTTCAGTAAAGGTGCCTTGCGGAATACCAATGGTATCAGCAAACAATTTGGGCAAGTCAGTTTCTTTGGCAACGCCCAAATGTTCTTTCAGCCAAGGCAAGACATCACTGACATTCTTCAGGTCTAGCCGTTGGTGAATTTGCGGGTCAAAAATCTCATAGCCCTTGCTGGTACAGCGCTGCACGCGATACGTGCGCCCATCTCCTCTGGAAGTAAAGGTGACGCTGACTTGAGCGCTGGCTGCACCCCGACGGATTAATTCTTCTTTGGTATAGCTGGAGTAATTAAACAGCGCCCAAGCGATCGCCTCTAAAATGCTGGTTTTGCCTGCCCCATTTTCTCCACAAATCGCGTTGGTTCCGGGCTGAAACTCAAAGTAGCGATCGCTGTGAGCCTTAAAGTTTTTGAGACTAATCGAAAGAATTTCCATAAACTCAATTCTAGAGTTTGAATTTCGGCTTGGACTTGCTCACGGGAAATTCAAACTCTAAAATCTAAAATTCGATTCCAGGCTGAGCCTTGATGCCTTGTTCCTTGAAAGGGTGCTTGACTAAGGTCATTTCGGTCACTAGATCGGCCCGCTCAATCAAAGCCGCAGGTGCTCCTCGTCCCGTCAGAATGACGTGAGAATCCTCTGGTTTCTGCTCTAGACCTGCCAACACGTCCTCAACCGCTAAGTAGCCCAGCTTTAGAGCAATGTTGACTTCATCTAGCAGCACCAAGCGAAAGTCTGGATTACGGATGTAGGTTAAAGCAGTATTCCAAGCTTCCTGAGCTTTTTGGATATCGCGATCGCGGTCTTGGGTTTCCCAGGTAAAGCCCTCACCCATCGCATGAAATTCCAGTTGCTCACCCCAATGGCTAAAGGCTGCTTTCTCCGCTGGCTCCCAAGCGCCTTTAATGAATTGCACGATCGCCACTTTGTAACCGTGACCGAGCGATCGCAGCACCATCCCCAAAGCAGCGGTAGTTTTACCTTTACCGTTGCCCGTATTGACCACAATCAAGCCTTTTTCCAGCGATCGCTCAGCTAGCCGCTGCTCTTGCACTTCTTTGCGCCGCTGCATTTTCTGCCGATACTGCTCATCCGTCAGACCCGCTGATGCTTCGGGTGAAGCTGAGTCTGTAGCGGCTGAGGTGTCAAGATTTGGATTCATTGAACTAGTTATCCGAAAGGCTCTGTAGCGATCTTAAAGTCTAAGTCGAAGCTCGGTGGAACGGATGCTAATTCAGAGAACTTAATCGAAATCCCCCAAGTAGCCATCCCAAGGCTGCTCTTCTGAGTCTTCTGCCAAAGCTGCCATATCGCCGTTGTAGTGAGCATTGATCGACATCGCTTTCTGTTGCAGTCGCTCTGGGACATAACGTAGGTCTACAGGCAAGCCGTGGACTACCAAAAACTCAGCCAATTGCTGAGGATGTAGATAAACTCCCTCGGCATGTAGTCGTTTCAGCATGTGACTAAAGCTATGCCAATGCTGCCGAGATGATGAATGAGAAGTGGTGTAGTGCAACGCAGAAGAAGGCAAGGCTGAAGGTGTAGGCATGGCATGACCTCAGAAACGGGCCGAGCAGTTAAATATGCCGTATTAGCTTGTTGATGAAGTTTTTTATGGCGTCGTCTCCAGTTTATCTTGTTTCTTCGCCTACATGGCTTGACTAAAATAGAGCAGACATTGTAATGCTCAAGACGAAAAACCGCAAAGGAATGCCCTTAGAAGCGGCATACTTACCCAAGCGGTAGAGAAAGCCGTAAGAACCCTTACTTTGGGAATGTTTGCTTGGAGAATCCCAGCAATTTCCGTACCTTTATTGAACTGATCTTAAACGTGGGTGTTAAACTGTAGCAGTTGGTGTTTGAGGTCGCGTATAAAGCCTTGAAACTCCTTTCCTTGGTCGGGTACCCGTGGAGACCACTTTGGTACCTGGAAATGAAATTGAAACGGAAACGGCAGTGCGATCCCGCACTATCTTGGGCTGACCGTTGTGAAGCACCCAGTATGAGCTGATCGGCCTGTAACTACCAGGTTCGCGATTGCTAGCAGATACTCTTGCTGATTCAGAGGATAAGCAACCCTATCTCTAGAAATAGTGGCGAACTGGGTCGATCGTGCTCCTTAGGTGGAGTCTTTTTGAATTGAATAGCTGGATTAATGGTTCTGATGTTTTCAGATTTATCAGAGCTTTTAGTCAAGGGATATTTACCTGTACGATGTCCTTTCTCATCTAGCCTGGGGAATTCTGTGCCTAGGTTTGACTGATGCAGCAAACATAAGCTTTGAGTCTGTAGAGTTCTGCCACTACTGGCTAGAGCAACAGAATCAAATTCTTGGCTGCGTGGGCATTTACTGCCTCAGCGTTGCCAACTTCGTTGACCAATCGGATCACATGACTTTGAAAGTTTCTTTCAAGGTTGCAGATAAGAAAACCTAGTGATGCTTGAGTTTGTTGAATAGTGCTGCATGAGCCTAGACAACAAACAAGCGATCGCATTAGGTAGCTGCGTGTCCATTTCTCCTCTTCTTTATGCTTTTTGTTCTTTTTGGAGCGTACAAATGTCGAAATTGCTCAGCCACAAAATCGCACCCGCCCCCATGCCTGCTGAAATCAGCGTCGTTGATTTAATTGACGGCTATTTCACAGCTTATAACTCGGCTCGCCTGCGCGAGATTTGTCACTTGCTAAGCCAGGAAGTGATGCAGGAGGGCGTGACTGTTGGGGTGAGTTTGTCTGGCGCGATGACTCCGGCTGGCTTTGGAGTCTCCGTTCTCGCTCCCCTGATTCGGAATGGCTTTATTGACTGGATGATCAGCACAGGCGCTAACCTCTACCATGACATGCACTATGGTTTGGGGTTGAGCCTCTATTCCAGCAATCCCTTTTTGGATGACGTAAAGCTGCGTCAGGAAGGCCGCATCCGGATTTACGATATTGTCTTTCACTATGATGTGCTACTGGAAACCGACGCCTTCATTCGCGAGATTTTGCGGGCGGAACCGTTCCAGAAGCGCATGGGTACGGCGGAATTTCACCATTTGCTAGGTAAGTATGTCCGAGAAGTTGAGAAGCAACTCGGTGTGCAAAATTCTTGCCTGTTGGCAACTGCCTATGAATGCGGCGTTCCCATCTATACCTCCTCTCCTGGAGACAGCTCGATTGGCATGAACGTGGCGGCTCTGGCGCTAGAAGGCTCCGAGTTGGTGATTGATCCCTCCTTGGATGTGAATGAAACCGCAGCGATCGCTTATGCAGCGCGCGAATCTGGTGTCGTTGGTGAAGAAGGCAAGAGTGCAGCGGTGATCATCGGCGGTGGCAGTCCCAAGAACTTCCTCTTGCAAACGCAACCTCAACTGCATGAAGTGTTGGGTCTAGAGGAACGAGGTCACGACTACTTTATCCAAATCACGGATGCTCGCCCAGATACAGGTGGGCTTTCTGGTGCTACACCTAGCGAAGCCGTGAGTTGGGGCAAAGTTGACCCAGATGAGCTGCCCAGCACCATTGTTTGCTACACCGATAGCACGATCGCACTACCTATCATGACCGCCTATGTGATCAATCAGTGCGCCCCTCGTGCTCTAAAGCGACTCTACGATCGCCGCGAAGAAATGCTGGCAAAACTAAAGGCTGACTACTTGGCAGCTAAGGCCGAATCGGCCACCGAGCGATCGCTAGTCGCTGTGGCTGAGACTATCAAGAGCGAAGCAGCCAAGCGCGAACCTGTGGCAACTTATCCTTGCGGCACTCCAATTCGCAAATAAACGTCACTTCTGAGTGAACGTCTTCACTCAAATTAGCTCCCTCTTGCTTCGGCAAGGGGGATTTTTGTTATCGGGGAAAAAGAGCGATCGTCAACTTCGAAAAACTTTGATCAAAATTCCGTAAATTATCGCTTCTAAATAGAACCAGAAACCGCTAATCTCTCTAGGTTGAATCAGCGCAGTGCACTGGCTGATCAGTAACAAACCTATTGAACTTCGTACCCCCTCAACTTGTGCGTAGTAATTTTGATGAACTGAATTCTCACTCCTTGGACCAGCAGGATAGAGGATTGAGCCGCATTGCCAAACGTCTGGCCCAAAGTCTAGAAAGAGATGCCTTAGTCCAAAAAACAACCGATGAGCTGAGACAGATGCTCCAAGCTGATCGCGTGGTCTTGTACTACTTTTATCAACGATGGAAAGGCCAAGTTACTTTCGAGTCCTTGAACGCTGAACATTTATCGATTTTTGGGATCAACTGGCGCTGATGATTGCTTCAACGACGAGTATGCAGCTTTGTACTTAGATGGGCGAGTTCGAGCGATCGCAGACATCGAAATAGAACCGATTCACGAGTGCCACCGGGATTTCTTGCGGAGTCTGCCAGTGCGGGCGAATTTGGTTGTGCCTGTCCTCACGAACAAAGGATTATGGGGGTTACTAATTGCTCATCAATGCCAAGTACCGCACAACTGGTCTACGGAAGAAATTAAACGGATGCAGCAAAGCGCGACTCGCTTAGCAACGGCTCCCGCTATTCGCGACACCTAAGCGCTCAGAATCAAGAACTCAAGCGATCGCTGTTTTGGCTCTAGTGAATCGCTTAACCAAAATCAAGATATAGTTCTGCCCAACTGCCCCAAGAACGAAGTATCGTTTTTGGAGGAGCCGTCCTGGTGATAGAAAGAGCTATGTCAGAATCCACGATTGAATCCATTCTTCAAGAAAAGCGCTTATTTCAGCCTGCGGCTGAGTTCTCTCAAAAAGCTCAGATCAAGAGCCTGGAGGAGTACCAGCAACTCTACAATCGCGCCAAGGCTGATCCAGAAAAATTTTGGGCCGAGCTAGCTGAGCAGGAATTGCACTGGTTTCAGAAGTGGGATCAAGTGCTGGATTGGCAGCCTCCCTTCGCGAAGTGGTTTGTGGGTGGCAAAATTAACATCTCCTACAACTGCCTCGATCGCCATTTGACGACTTGGCGACGCAACAAAGCCGCTTTGATTTGGGAAGGAGAACCCGGAGATTCGCGGACGCTTACCTATGCCCAACTGCATCGTGAGGTGTGCCAGTTCGCCAATGCCCTCAAGCATTTAGGGGTGGAGAAGGGCGATCGCGTGGGCATCTACATGCCGATGATCCCGGAAGCCGCGATCGCAATGTTGGCTTGTGCGCGGATTGGCGCGGCGCATACGGTTGTGTTTGGCGGCTTTAGTGCTGAGGCGTTGCGCGATCGCTTGGTAGATGGTCAGGTCAAGGTTGTAGTCACAGCCGATGGTGGCTGGCGCAAAGACGCGATCGTGCCGCTGAAAACTCAAGTGGATAAAGCCTTAGCCGATGGCTCGGCTCCTAGTGTGGAGAATGTGCTGGTGGTACGCCGAACTGGGCAAGACATACCCATGCAACTTGGCGGTCGGGATCATTGGTGGCACGAGTTGCAGCCGCAAATGTCGGCGGATTGTCCTGCTGAACCGATGGATAGCGAAGATTTGCTGTTCGTCCTCTACACCTCAGGCAGTACAGGCAAACCCAAAGGCGTAGTGCACACCACAGGTGGCTACAACCTCTACACCCACATGACGACCAAGTGGATCTTTGATCTGCAAGACACGGACGTGTATTGGTGTACTGCTGATGTGGGCTGGATTACCGGACACAGCTACATTGTCTATGGCCCACTTTCCAACGGTGCGACCACACTAATGTACGAAGGGGCACCTCGCGCCTCGAATCCTGGCTGCTTCTGGGATGTGATTCAAAAGCATGGGGTCAATGTCTTTTACACCGCCCCCACCGCGATTCGCGCCTTTATCAAGATGGGTGAAGACTTGCCGAAAGCGCGAGATCTCTCCTCTTTACGCTTATTGGGCACCGTAGGTGAACCCATCAACCCCGAAGCTTGGATGTGGTACCACCGCGTGATTGGCGGTGAGCGCTGTCCGATTGTGGATACTTGGTGGCAAACCGAAACGGGTGGCATTATGATTACGCCTCTACCGGGTGCGATCGCCACCAAACCAGGCTCAGCGACCCTACCTTTCCCTGGCATCTTGGCTGATGTGGTGAATCTAGAAGGAGAATCCGTCGGTACTAACCAAGGCGGTTACCTAGCAGTGCGGCATCCCTGGCCTGGAATGATGCGGACGGTGTATGGCGATCCCGATCGCTTCCGCAAAACCTACTGGGAACACATCCCCCCCAAAGATGGCAAATACATCTACTTTGCAGGCGATGGCGCACGACGCGATGAAGATGGCTACTACTGGGTGATGGGCCGTGTCGATGACGTGATTAACGTGGCAGGGCACCGTCTAGGCACGATGGAGATTGAGTCGGCGTTGGTGTCTCACCCGGCCGTGGCGGAAGCTGCGGTGGTCGGCAAACCCGACGAAGTCAAAGGGCAAGACATTGTGGCTTTCGTCACCCTAGAAGGGGGGCACACGGGCAGTGATGCTCTGAAAGCAGAACTAAAGCAGCACGTGGGCCAAGAAATCGGCGCGATCGCCCGTCCCGGAGACATTCGGTTTGCCGATGCCCTCCCCAAGACGCGATCGGGCAAGATTATGCGACGGTTACTACGAGATCTTGCCAGTGGTAATGCCGTGTCTGGAGATACCTCCACCCTGGAAGATCGCAATGTCCTAGAAGCTCTCCGGGATGAAGGTTAACTAAACTGACCTCTCCCCAAACCTCTCTGCGGCGCGGAGAAGGACTTCGAATTTGGCTCCCCTTCCCTGGTAGGGAAGGGGCAGGGGGTTAGGTTCCTGCTTTAAACCCGCTGGGCAATTACGGCATAAAAGGGATCACCCCCTGCAACGCCAAGCATTTGCAAGAAGCTGGGTACTTGTGCCCGTCGTGCGATCGCTTCTGGTTCCGGAAATCCAGGTACAGATGTGAAGTAACGTTTGACCAGTTCTACTCGGTATTCCTCCGAGCTATCTCGCCAAGCCTGAATCGCCTTTTGGTAGAACATGCGATTAGAAAAACTGACGATCGCAATGCCTCCGGGCTTAAGAACACGATGAATCTCACTGAAGATCGCTTCGGGGTACTGCAAATACTGCACGGAAACGGTATTGAGCACTGCATCAAACGATTGGTCGGGTAGTGGTAGCTTCGGCTCTTGATTGAGGTCTTGAGTAAAGTAGTGATTCAGGCGGGGATTGCGGGCCAACTCTTCCGCGTTGAGTCCATGCCCCTCGACGTGAGCAAATTCGATCTCATCCGGTAGATGGGAAACCCAACTGCTCATCAAGTCCAAGATGCGTGTCTGAGGCTTCAACCGTTCGCGATACAAATCGGTGAGCTGCTGGATGAATCCTTCGTCTACGTGAGTAACAAATCGGGGCAGGCCATAAAATACTGTGTCTTCGGTGGGGTCTAGCTTGGTGCGATCGCTGGGTTGAAGGGGCATGATGTCGGCGGGAATGTTCTCTACTTCCCAAATTTTAATGAAGAAACTTAACGCGAGACGGTCGCTGCCAAAACTTGCGCCGCTGTTTCTATTTGGGCTGCACTAAATCCTGCTTCCTGGAGATAGCTCAGAAAGTCGCGATCGCCATAGTTTCCGTCTAGAGCCAAGGCTCGCTCATAGGCTTGAGTTGCAGCCTCGCGATCGCCGCCATCCCAATTAATGATTGCCAGCACCACCCATGGATGCGGATTGGTTGACTCCAAAGCAGCAGCCCGACGCGCAGCTAAGCTGGCCCAGCCATATTCCCCCAAACGGTGAGCGGCCAAGCTGAGGTTGTAATAAGGAATTTCGTTATTGGGTTCGAGCCAAGCGGCCCAAGTGTGAGTGAGGACAGCAGAGTTCAAGTCACCCTGCACCAAATAGACGATGCCTAACGCATTCAACGCTGGAACTGACTGAGGATCGCGATACAGCACCTGAAACAGCGATTCCATTGCCGCAGTTTCTTGGCCTGCCAGATGTTGCGTCCAGCCTAAGGTGATGCGTCCAGGCAAATTGTTGGGTTCCAGTTCTACCGCTTGCTGAAGTGCGGCGATCGCCTCTGCGTAACGTGTTTGTGCCCGATAAGTGAGACCAAGCTGACGATATTCACTTGCAGAGGGAGCGGCTGCAACTGATGTCGCTAACCACAAGCTACTGCTAATGACCAACCCAAAAATCAAACTATTTCGCACCATTACCAGCCACAACAATTAAGCAAGTTTTGATGATTTTGGGTCACAAAAACTAAGTAGAAGTATTTTTTTAGCACTTATATTTTAGTGGCCTAACTAATGAGCCGCTGCTCCTCCGCCGTAAGTCCATAAAGGTCGTAGACGAATTGGTCGATTTGGCGTTCCAAAGTGTAAATACCTTCCTGCAAATTGTGGCGATATTCAGCAGCTTCGGCTGTGACTAACTGTTGCTGAAGAGATAACAAATGCTGCGCTAGCAAGACTAAATGTTGATTTGGTTGCGTGAATAATGAGTCGTGAGTAAGACAAATAGGCAGCGATCGCAACTGTTGCGGCCCAATTCGCAAATAGCCTCCTTTGAGGCAGTCTCCCCCATATAAGTTGCGGTAGTAAAAGCTGATTAATTTGCTATTTAACAGTGCCAACAGGTAATGCAAATTCAACGAGGTGAGGATAATCACAGTCGATTTTCCCGCTACGAAATCTCCTGCGACATCCACTACACATTCCAAAACTTGAGTCATGCTAGCCACAATAATTTTGGGTTGGCGAGCTTGCCGTTGTCGCTTGGACGGCAGGTGAGAGTGCTGCGTCGCTGGGATGATGGGATAGCGATAAGCATGGCCCAAATAGCGCAAGCACTTCTGCCCCCAGAGGTCGCAGTAACGGTCAATCGTGCCGCTGTTAATCAGCTTCAAATCGGTCGCTTGGGGGCAAGCTTCATCGGCAATCAAAGACTGCATGGCGTAGGCTTCTCCCACAGTTGCAGCTCCCAAAACTTCTGCCACCGTTGACAAGGGTGGAAACTGGGATTGCAAGCGATCGCACAACTCAGTTTGATGCAAACTAGAACCGAGCCGCCAAGGTTTGCCTGCGGGCATAAAGTAGCGCTGGTAATCCAACCATTGCTGAGTTGAACCAGCGATCGCACTATTAGCGGCTACTTCCATGCGTTCGTATTGCACCTGTGAAGTTAATTCCGGCAGTCGTTTGCAGGCCGTATAAACAATGGGATAAACCGCGACCGGGAAAATTGCCACCCTGGAATAGTCGCGAATGGTCAACAGTTGATTCTGCACGGTTAAAATTTGCCGAGCTTGGGCGGCGTAACTTGCAGAGCCCAGTTTATTCGGCACAATCAAACTGGTTAAACCGTGGGGCTTGCAGAGGGCGATCGCCTGCTCAATAAATACGCAGAATAAGTCCCAATTGCCAGCAGCAGCTTGATAGTGTTGCGTACAGTAATGCCGCCACTGGGGCAGGTGCTCGGTCATCCACTCCGAATCGACATAGGGAGGGTTGCCAATTACCACATCAAACCCTCCTGCCTGCATCACCTCCGGAAACTCTTCTTGCCAGTTAAAAGCCTGGCTGGAGTTGATTGGAAATGATGAAGGGGAGCGATCGCCCAATTCCTCACCAATTATGGCGTTGCCACACTTAAGGTTGTTCTCCAAATCAATTAGAACTCTTGTTCCCCCCAAGTTTGGGGGGCTAGGGGGGCCAGCTATTTTCAATAAACACCACCGAGCCTGCTCAACTGCTTGGGCATCAATATCCACCCCATAAATGTGCTCCCCAAGAATCCGCCACCGTTCTGCGATCGCCAATTGCCAAGTGCCATCACTCCCCCGTTGCAGTGGCAGTTCTGCGATCACTGCTTCGCCTTGTATGTATGCCGTGATGTAGCGATCGCGGTACCAAGCCAACAAGTAAGCGTAAGCTCGCAATAAGAAAATGCCTTCGCCGCAGGCTAGGTCGAGAATTCGGAGCTTGCCCGACAATTGTTGAGGCGTTTTACCCGCTAACAGCCGCCCAACTGTGTTTTCTACCATGTAATCCACTACTGCCGGGGGTGTGTAGCAAACCCCAATCGGTAGTGGTGATTCCTGAGTACGATCCGGGAAAATAGAGTCAGAAGGAACTGGTGGGGGAGGTTTGCGGTTGAGCATGGTGGGCTGTTGCCTGCAAGGTTCGCCGACCGATTTCTTGGCTAATCGCGGTTAAAGATTCATTCAAGCCACTACGAAACAAGTTGTAGAAAAGTCCCTTCGGGGTGCCTGTACCAGGTTCAGCCGTAATGTCTTGCGTTAGCAAAACTTGAGTGACAGGAGCCCCTGGATGGGTAGCAACGGGATCAATTTGCCAATATCCTTGAAGCGTTTTCACATCTCCTTCGAGCAACCGAAAATCAATTCGTTTTTTTGCGGTCTCAATATTCTCGGTGCGGAAGCGCGATCGCCTACTGACCAGAAACACTTGACGCACATCCACTTGCTCCACCACTTTGCGGTTGCCCTGCGCCTCGATCAGACGACTAGAAACCACGTTGGGAAGAAATTTGGACAAATTGGTATAGTCGGTCAACACTGACCAAACTACATCTGGAGAGGCTTTGACCAGAACTTTAGCCACATAGCGACCGCGATCGCCAGTCACTACTACCTTGCCACTGCGTAACGCCACTCGTTCTGCCACGGGCAGCCGCTCCAGGGGACTATTAAATAGCTCGGCCCTAGCTGCTAAGGGAGATGTAACAGTCAGCAATAGGGCCGTTGTCAGCCCGCCGAACCGCAGCAAAGTTTTAGTCCGTACAGCTACCCACCGAGTACGAGCATTCGCTAAAACACGATTTTTAGAGAGGGCAGGCATAGAGCAGAAGGCAATTGGCAATTTGTCTTTGACCATAGCCTGTTAACCCGCTGAATGCCACCAGCACCCCGAAAGTCTTTAGCTTGCCGAATCCAGTGCTAAGCTCAGGGCCAACTGTAGTTCTGGTCGGGGTTTGGCATCCATCGGCAATGGTTCTGGTTCCGCTTGCACCCCTGGGCAATAGCGAGCATAGGTGCAGCGATCGCAGTGCCCGCCAGTTGTAGGTTCCCAGGCTGCATCCGTTCGCAAGCGTAGTGCCAAATCACTAATGGCAGATTCTACTCGTTGTTTATGTTCTGGAGTCACTTCAAAGCTAATTTTCTCGCCTGTGCGGAGATAAATTAAGCTCAAGCGGCGCAGCGTTTGCGGATAAGTTTGCTCTAAAGCCAAGTAGTACAGCCCAATTTGCAGATTCATCTCTGCTGGGTCTAACAGTTTAGTGTCTTTGTTGGATTTGTAGTCGATCAGTTCCAACCCATCGGCTAAATAATCGAGGCGATCGTAGCGTCCTGCCAAAGTAAATTCTAGATTCTCGACTTGGAGCGATCCTTGAATTTTACCTTCCACAGCTACTGGACGCGCGATCGCAGTTTGGCTAGCCATAAAGCGCTCATGATAGCGCTGCAACATCACCTGCCCATCTGTCACCTGAGTAGGGCTGAGTCCTTGAGTGTGCTGGCTCCAGCAGTATTCCACCCAATCGAGTCCGGGAATCGGGTCTTGATAGTGCCAATCGCGGTAGATCTGCGCTAAAGCCTCGTGTAGCGCTGTACCGAGAGACGCAGACCCAAAAAAAGCAGCCGTTTTAATCCCTCGTTCGTAACGAAAATAGTAGGACTGGGCACAGCGATGGTAGGTTTGCAACTTGGCGGCAGAAAGGTGGTAAGCCATGAATGACAGAAATGCGAGTGAGGATGGAGCGCCTACAGATGATTCTAGGAGGACTCCCCTGCCAGTTGCAGAATTCGTTGCCAATGTTCAGGCGAAACGGGCACCACCGAAAGCCGACTAATCCGCAATAAATCAAAGCCTTCAAAGCTGCTGTCTTGCTTAATTTGCGCCAAAGTCACAGGTTGCGGCAGCGATCGCACTGCTTTCACATCCACGACCGCTCGCTTGGGGTCAGCTAAGGCGGGGTCAGCATAAGGCTCGCTCACCACCTCAGCAATGCCCGCTGCGCTGCGCTCGTCGCCTGTGTGGTAAATCAGCGCTAAGTCTCCCGGCTGCATGGCGCGGATGTGCTTCAACGCTAGATTATTGTTCACTCCATCCCAAATCGTGCGGCCATCTCGCTCCAAGTCTGCATAGCTATAAACTTGGGGTTCACTCTTCAACAACCAATAAGCCATCGCGATCGCTTTCCTCTGTTACCCAGTCTGTAAGTTTCTAAAAATGTAACCAATCAGACTTTGTACCACTGGGGATGACAGATTAGGAACATCAAAGCCATTTATTCCCATACTTGCGATCGTGAGGAGAAACTATTTTATGTACCAAGCCCAGATATCCCAGCGTCCGTCCCGTTCCTGGCAGCGCTGGACAGCCTTACCAATCGCCCTAGGAATACTGAGCCTCACTTTTGCCAACCCTGTTCTCGCTCAAGAGAGAGCCGCAGAGAGAATGCTAAGAACCCTCACCGTCACTGGCCGTGGCATCGAAACAATTCCTACCACCTTGACTCAAGTTGAGCTAGGCGTAGAAGTGCAAGGCAAAACCGCGGAAGCTGTGCAGCAAGAAGCTGCCAAGCGCTCCTCGGCAGTCGTGGCATTGCTCAAGGCACGCAATGTGGAGAAACTGCAAACTACAGGCATCACCCTGAATCCTAACTACAGTTACGAGAACAACACCCAACGTTTAGTTGGTTACATCGCCACCAATACGGTTAGCTTCCGCGTCGATACCCAACGCGCAGGCACCATTATTGATGACGCAGTCAAAGCAGGAGCGACGCGAGTCAACGGTGTGAGTTTTGTGGCTCCAGACCCCGCGATCGCAGCCGCTCAGAAACAAGCGCTACGCGAAGCCACCCAAGATGCCCAACAGCAAGCCAACGCTGTTTTGGAAGCGCTCAACTTCACGGCCCAGGAAATCGTCAGTATCCAGGTCAACGGAGCCAGCACTCCACCGCCTCGGCCTGTCATGGCATTCTCTAAATTGCAGCGAGCTGAAATGGCTGATACGCCTGTAGTGGGTGGCGAGCAAGAAATTGATGCCAGCGTCACCCTAGAGATTCGGTATTAGGGGCACCTCTCGTGGGTGACGTCCTAGGGGCTTCTGCTCAGAAGCCCCAACATAAAAGGGCAGGTCTTGTACCTGCCCCTACCCATCACAATCACAAGCTCAGGCGCAAGCCTCAGGCAACTTCGCTAAAACTCATCATCGCCGCCGTAATTGTTCATAGAACCAGCGTCATTGTCTCGCTTGGAGCCTAGCAGTTCTAGGCGATCGACGCGAATTACAGGCTTAGAACGTGTTGCACCTGTATTGCGATCTTGCCAAGACTCAAACTTGAGCGCCCCGCTCACGCCGATCAAGCTGCCTTTACGCACATAGTCAGCCGCTACTTGTGCTGTTTTGCCCCACAACTCCAAATTGAACCAGTCTGGCTGGTCATTATTACGGGTCCGTCGGTCCACTGCTAGGGTCAAATTACAAACTACGCTACCCGATTCAAAAAATTTGACATCTGGATCTCCGCCTACCCGACCGACCAAAGTGACAACGTTAAGACTCATAGGATTATAATTACAACGGTTAGTACAAGCGTACCTATAGTATATCGAATGTTTTCTAGGTGCGATCGCAGCTTTCTGGTTGATGACTGGTTTTGCGATCGCGCTCTTTCTAGTAGCTGAACAAGTGGTTCAAAAATTTTAGCGCTTTTACTAATCTTGAGCCTCAATTTATCACCCAATAAAGGTTGTAGATTTGTTAGTGAGAGCACAAATAGTCGTTAAGATAAAAGTTATCAAGATCAGATAAATTCAAAATTCATCCTGATTTCAGCCTCCACTCCTAGGAATGTGACTAAAGATTCGTCAAACTTAGCGTAATTAATGGGATTTACAGTTAACCTGAATCTAACTAGACTCAGGATAAAAAACGTAATAAAATCCACCTCGGCTACATTGTATTCAGGCGCAGCAGCATTTCGTTTAGGGGCGTAGAAACTAGTGGGTCTTTTCAGTCGTTTTTCCTTATCTCGGGACATGGGTATCGACCTCGGTACCGCGAACACACTAGTTTATGTATCAGGTAAAGGCATCGTTCTCCAAGAACCTTCAGTGGTGGCGATTGACCAAGATGACCGGATTCCTTTGGCGGTCGGGGAAGATGCCAAAAAGATGCTGGGACGGACCCCTGGGAATGTAGTTGCTCTGCGTCCCCTGCGGGATGGTGTGATTGCTGACTTCGACACCGCAGAACTGATGTTGAAGCATTTTATTCGGCGGGTGCATGAAGGTCGCACGCTGGTTTCACCCCGGATCGTCATTGGCATTCCTAGTGGGGTTACAGGGGTAGAACGTCGGGCGGTCATGGAAGCAGCTTCTCAAGCGGGTGCCCGTGAAGTTTACCTGATTGATGAGCCAGTTGCCGCCGCGATCGGAGCGGGACTGCCTGTGGCAGAACCTACCGGTAACATGATTATCGATATTGGTGGCGGCACCACTGAAGTCGCAGTTTTAAGCTTACAAGGAACAGTTCTGAGTGAATCTGTTCGAGTCGCGGGTGATGAGCTGAGTGAATCAATCACTCAGTACATGAAGAAAGTTCATAACTTGGTGATTGGGGAACGCACAGCGGAGGAAATTAAGATCCGCATCGGTTCCGCTTACCCCACCAACGAAGTTGATGAAGCCATGATGGAAGTTCGGGGTCTGCATTTACTCTCTGGATTGCCTCGCACCGTTACGATCAAGGGGCCAGAAATTCGCGAAAGTATGTCTGAGCCTCTATTAGTGATTGTTGAGGCTGTTAAGCGTACCTTAGAGCGCACTCCCCCTGAACTGGCAGCGGATATCATTGACCGCGGGATCATGTTGGCTGGAGGAGGTGCCCTATTAAAAGGCATTGATACCCTGATTAGTCACGAAACTGGCATTGTAGTTCACGTTGCTGCCGATCCCCTGAGCTGTGTCGTATTAGGCACAGGTCGGGTGTTAGAGAACTTCAAGCAGCTAGAACGAGTATTCAGCGGTCGCTCTCGCCATATGTAACAACATCAAATTGACGTGTTTCCGGGCTGGCGGGTGTCTCAGCCCAGCGACCTTAAGCGATCGCGCACTTCCCTAGTTTGGAGAGCGATATTGCTCTGCCTCAGTCTACTTGGGTCTCCTGGGATTGAGGTCTTCAGGTCCTAGACTCAATTTGAGCAATCCACTAGGCCCAGCGTTGCCCTGCAAATCTTATGAGGCCCTTAAATCTGCCATCACTGCTGGGCGATCGCATTTGTTAACCTTCCTTTGCCTTAAGCACTAACCTGCAGCCAAGGAAACCATTTCAGCAAGCTAAGGATTCCTAGAAAGTAAGTTCAAACCAAGATAGTTTAGATTGCATGTATACACTGCGTCGCTGGTGGGATCGATATGGCGTAAGAATGTTGCTGGTGGGTCTTACCCTCGGTACAGCTTGGGTAGTGCGGGAAACCCAAGGAGCAGCAATTCTAGAAGTTTATCAAGGTCTGACTCGCCCTTTCCAAGGCGCTCCGAACCCCGAAGAGCAAATTGCCAACGCGCGGGTTCTAGAACTCCAACAACGCTTAGTGGAGCTAGAAAGCCAAAATCAAAAGCTTCAAGATTTACTCGGTTATGCCTCTGCTACACCTCAAAAGGGAATTGCTGCTCCGGTAATTGGGCGTAGCGCTGACCATTGGTGGCAACAAGTTACCTTGGGTCGCGGTAGCAAAGATGGCTTACAGGTAGGGCATGTGGTCGCTGGGCCTGGAGGCTTGGTCGGTCGGATCGTCAGCAGCACTCCTCATACTAGTCGCGTTCTGCTCATTAGTGATCCCACTAGCCGAGTTGGGGTGGTTGTAAGTCGCAGCCGATACACGGGGTTCATGCGAGGCCAAGCAGGTAACCGAGCAGTGATGGAATTCTTTGACAAAGTTCCAGATGTGCGGCGTGGCGATGTGATTTCTACTTCCACATTCAGTCAGCTTTTTCCATCCGGTATGCCCGTGGGGCGGGTCGAGTCAGTCAACCTGAATAAAAGCCCTGCGCCTGAAGCAGTGATTGAGCTATCTGCCCCTATCAGTTACTTGGAATGGGTAATCGTTTATCCTACCCAAGCCGAAGTTCAAAATTCTACGCCCGCAACTCCAAAGTCGAATATCCCATGAGGAATGATTCCTTTAAAAACCTGCTGAAAGGTTCTGCTTATCATCGCTCGCTCTTAAATTGGACTGTAACAGTTGTCTCTGTGCTTTTATGCCTACTGGCTCTGCCTCTACGCTTTCCAGGTCTGGAACTAGCAGGCATTGGTCCTAACTGGTTGCTAATCTGGGTCGTTGCTTGGAGCGTTAAGCGGACTGTGTTTCAAGGAGCGATCGCTGGATTAGTCTTAGGGCTCCTGCAAGATGGTATGACGGCTCCTCATCCCACTCACGTTTTAAGTTTGATAGTAGTGGGTGTCTTAACGGCTCGCCTACAGAAGCAGCGATACATCGAAGAAGACTTTATCTCTGTAGCACTGATTGTTTTTGGTATGGCTGTCTTAGCAGAAACTGTGATTGCCATTCAATTTAGTCTGCAAAAGTTTGATGGTGCATCGGTTCAAGCCATGCGGACCCTAGCCGAAATCTGGACATATCACCAGCGCACTGCTTTGAGTTCAGCAATTTTGAGTAGTCTTTGGGCTCCCGTCGTTTACTTCCCTCTCAACCGTTGGTGGGAGCATATGGGCCTGCTAGAACAACCTTAAACCTACAATTCTTAGCTTGTAGGATTTTAGGCTTGGACTAGATGATAGCAAGTCACGACATGCTGCACCGCAGATACGAGATCGCTGAGGATGCAGGTGGGTTGCAATCGCTCTACATAACGTCTGCTGCGAATCCCACAAGTCAAGGCGATTGTGGGAATCTTTAACGCTTGTCCAGCCAAAATATCGGCCTCGGTATCTCCAATCATCCAGGATGACTGACCCAAGTCACCGCGCAACCCTTGCTCCAGCGCAGCTTTGACTAACAGCTGAGTTTTGTAGTCAGCGTAGTTTTGGTAAGCCGCTTGGTCGTTATCAGCGCCATAGATACCACTAAACAAATCTGCCAAACCATATTCTTGCAAGATCTGAGTCGCTTGCTGTTGGCATCGTAGCGTCACTAAAACCAGCCTGATACCTTTTGTATGCAGTAGTTTGAGCGCCCAGCGCACTCCTGGCTGCAACCGATCCTTCTGAAGCAGGGTCGGCTGATTTACGATTTGGCCAACTCGCTGTAAAAACACGTCAATTTGCGATTGTTGAACGAGTCCAGAGCGCATTGCGATCTCCACATCTGGCACTCGATCTTGTTTCATCTGCCAGAACTGTTCTTTACTGAGTAGCTGAATGGGTAAGGTAGTTCCTTGAGCTTGGTAAGTCGCTTGAGTATCGGCGAGTCCTAGTTGATAGGTACTGTAGTAGCGCTCTGAAACATCAATAATTGGACCATCAAAGTCGCAAAATACTGTCAGCCCTGATGAAGATGGAACGGAAAGCCCTGTTTGACTCCGATATAACTCGTAGAGATGCAAACTTGCGGGTACAACACCTGTCATAAAGGTTACCTGAGGGCTACAAGCCGATACACTTCTTCACTTTAGTTGATTAAAACATAAGTTGTCATGCCTTTTAGGCTGCTTCTGCTATCAAAAAAATTTATACATGGAATAACAAGGCAACGAAAGGTTAGCAAAATTAACCTTCGTCTATTTT
The DNA here is from genome assembly GCF_039962155.1 of Trichocoleus desertorum AS-A10. Lineage (NCBI taxonomy): Bacteria > Bacillati > Cyanobacteriota > Cyanophyceae > Leptolyngbyales > Trichocoleusaceae > Trichocoleus > Trichocoleus desertorum. The sequence continues at coordinate 67,908 of NZ_JAMPKN010000010.1, forward strand.
TGTTGATATGCGCAATTATTTTGTATCCTACTATACTTTTCGTCAATGAGCTGAGTTTGTAATTTAGGGCGATCGCGTTTTTTACCAGCTCAGGTACAGCTTTTCGACCTTAAGCACCTTGTTATCTACTAAATAATTCAAACACCTCAAGCTAAAACCATAAGCCCAATCAACAAAACTTCCTCGGCCATTTAGCCAAGGAAGTATGCCATCAAAATAGAGTTAGTCAAGTAGGCGCTGTGTAGTTACGCAGATTAATCCAGTCTATTGAACAGCGGGTACGAGAGGCAGATCAGCCGCTTGTTCTAGATTACTCATATTACCTAAGTTCACCTTACCCTGCGTCAGGAAACGGAATGTCTCCTGGTAAAGACTTTGCCAGAAACGATTACTCATATTCTGGCTTACCTCAGTGGGGTCCACCATTGGGTGAGGCACTAAGTCTTGAGCTGGGTATAGGTAAGAGCAATGCCCTTGGTGATTACCACTGATTTCCTGAAAGAAAGTTTGATTCGTCTCCACATCAGCCGCATCCTCGTTCTCAGTCAGCACTAAGAAGGTGGGAATATGTTGTAAGGTACGAGTTTGCTTGGAGTTCAGGACAAAGGAGCTACCAAAGCGATCGGCTGCCGTTAGCGCTCCCACGGGGAATTGCAGATTAGGGTCCCAACCTAGTTCTTTGATATCCAGCGGACCTGCCATATTTACATATTGCCGATGTTCTTCTCCATCAACTTTGAGGAGAGGGGCATAAGCCACAACGCGATCGATGCGATCGGGACGAGCTGCAGCAAGACCTAGAGCGACAGCACCCCCAACTGACAAACCCACCGTATAAACTGGGCCTGGGAGCGCATCCAATTCAGCCAATCGAGCTTTTGCTTCGCTCAGGTAGTCTAGGTGAGAGGAGATAAAGTAGCGCTCAAAGTCAGGATCATCTGGCCGGCTAATAGCTTGCATAATATCTAGCAGGCGAGGCTCAATGGCTAGCAACCTTGCTAGTAAAGCGATACGTTGGGTCGCGCTGGGGCGGCGATCGCTGGGGTTAGCCGATAGATTAGCAAAATAGTTTTGTAAAACGGGGTCTTGCTGAACTTTCCGGCGTAAAGGCTCGGCAAGCTCAGGCTTGAGATCAACTTGGGGCCAATATTTATTGGGCAGCGCAAAGGCATGACCGGCTAGGGTTGCTTGATAAACATTGAACCCATTCCGGAATAAGTAATCAGCCAAGCGCCACATTTGATGGGGTTTTGCACTGAAACCATGAAACATCAGGATAGTGCCATGGACAGTTTGCCCAGGTTCGTGAAAGAGGTAGTAGGGGTAGGCACCCGAACGACGATCTGGGTTGGCATCAATAGTGGCAACGTAAGCAGCGATCGCTTGCTTCGTTTGGGCTAGTTGTTCAGCAGTGGGGGTGGTACTGGTCTGCAAAGCGGGATTCATAAGGGTGATCCTAGAGGGTAGAACAGGGTCATTGACTAAGCCTTATTTAAGGCTCAAACATAGACCTTTACACCGAGACAAAAGCTTGAATGGTCAGGATAGCTTGTTGAATACCACATGACTCTATTGAGTCATTCCGCATCTAATATTCTTTATAAAAAACTTTTCCTTTGACTGGGGCGATCTAGTTAGGCATCTAGTTAGACAATCGATCTTGGCGATTTATGGGGCAATCTTATGGAGCCATTTACAGGGCAATTTATAGGGGCGATCGCGGCTTCTGTTACAAATTCTTCTACTTGCAAATTCTCCCACCCACTTTTAAACCCAAGCACTAGAATCGATCTACTGACGTGCTGCTCGCATGTAGCACTGTTTCTATTCAGGCAAGCTTGAAACTTGGCTCTGTCAGAGCCCCCTCTTTATGAAACGGTCAATTCAATGCCCATCGTGTCTGACACCCCTGGGTACTCTCAACTATGACAGCATTCCTCAGTTGAGATGCACCTCCTGCCAACGCAAATATGGTGTGGTTTATGGCAAGCTTTCTCAACGAAATTCTATGCGAGAGGTGCTGCTTTACCTCACCGCTAAGCTGCCTAGGTTCTATAAACGGCACTATGAATTCCGCATCATCACACCCAGCAGAAGTCTTCAAGTCTTGAAGTTTTCCGTTCCAGGAGCAGAGGATGGGATTCCGGTGCGTCGTGGCGATATGATTTCGCTGCTCTATACCACCCAAGGCTATGTCCTGAAAAAGCTAATCGCAATTACCAACCATACGACAGGGAGCGATTATCTTTTACCTTCACCTGTGCCTAGCCCTGGTTATTTAGTGGCCACTCGTGGCACCGTTTCCGCCACTGTGTTTTTGTCTCTACTGTTGACTGGGGCCAATATCTTCCTGCTATCAATGCTGAGTGCAGCTAGTCTCTTACTCTACGCGAAGCTCGCTCATACGGCTCAGCTAACAAGTCCTCCGCTGCAAATGAATGTGCAGGAGGAGTCACGCTTACTCGCCGACCAGAAACTCCTTACTCAGAAATACAGCTTAGAGCAGCGTTTGGGCGAACTAAAGCATGAGTCTGCTGCGAACCAGGCGCTGATCAGCCAACTGGGCTCGCTCAAACGTAAAATGTTGCAGTTTGATGACAAGCTTTATGCCAACCGGATTCGTCGCACCACAAGTGCCGTAGGCATCTTGAGTAAGCAGATGAGTAATAACCAGCGGCTGGTTAGTGAGTACTCACGCATGATCAAGATGATTGAGATTGAAGTGGAGACGGCACAAATTGCCGACCAGCTCCCTGACGCCGAGAACTTTACTAAAACGATTCTGCGTAAGTTAGCAGAACTGAAGCACGTCGAAGAATACAACCAAAACTTAAGATTTCAGCTAGAAGCCAATGAAGAAGTTAGACGGATGCAAGCTTAAGCTGTGACTGACTCAGATAAGTCACGCCATAAGCCACAACTAACTGCGTGAGGCAAATGCACCCTAAATTTAGGGCAACGTCGTTTCAAAGGCAGCTTGATTATCAAAAATCGGAAAGACTTTGTCGAGCTGAGTCAGCTCAAAAATGATGCGGACCGAAGGTGAAATTGAGCAGAGAACTAGCTGACGGCCCAAACGCTGGGCAAAGCTAAGCGCTCCAACCAGCACCATTAGTCCAGAACTGTCTAGAGAATCTACTTGAGCCATGTCCACTAATATGTCCTGTGCAGGGGTCGAAGCAACTTTATGCTTCAACTGGTTCTGCAAATCAGTGGCATTGACTCCATTGAGATGACCAGAAACTTGAAAAACTTCAAATTGGGGGCGGGAAGGTGCGTATTGCATCATAAACCCTAAGTGCAGGGGGAAATTGCTTAGATGCTCCCAACCATAAACGCTATGAGCTTTGGAGTGGCTAGATCCAACCAGCAGTTCACTTAATCTTTAGGTTACTGGCTCGAATGGTTTAACTCCTCTTCGTACTATCTCTCACTCGTTTTAAGGAATCGAGCTGGCACTAAAAAAATTCGAACCCCTGGCAAGGAGTCCGAACTTTTAGATTTAATCCAGTTTTAGGAGACGCTTAAACAAAGAGGTGAAGCAGTAGACACACTAGAACCAAACATCCCCCTGTTAGGTAAAACCGTGACACAATTTGGTTTTCTGACCAACCGGAAAGCTCTAGATGGTGATGTAGAGGGGCCATTTTGAATAGGCGCTTGCCGACTCCGTCAGGGCCTTTAGTCGCCTTGAAATAGCTGACTTGCGCGATTACTGATAGGGTTTCCGCTAGGAAGAGGCCCCCGAGAATTAGCAATGCCCACAGAGTATTGGTGATTAGAGCGATCGCAGCTAAGGCTCCTCCTAAAGCTAAAGAACCCGTGTCTCCCATGAAGACGCGAGCGGGGTTCCGGTTATGCATTAAGAAGCCCAGACAGCCACCACTGAGGCAACCACAAAATAGCATTAATTCGGGATGAGTCGGTGCGACCAAAGCACCTAGACCCAAGAGAGCGATCGCTCCGGTGCCGCCTGCCAGGCCATCAAGACCATCGGTGAGGTTGGTGGCATTACTCTCCGACACCAACACAAACCAAGCCAAGGGCCAAAATAGCAGTCCTAAAGGCAGGGCCAATCCAAAAGGAAGAGCCACCGTGGTAATGCTTTCACCTTGAGTCAGCATCAGCCAAAGACAGAACAGCCCGCCAAACATGACTTGCAGGGCGAGCTTCATTCGGGGCGAGATGCCTTTATTGGACTTGCGGCGCAATACTTGCCAGTCGTCTAGCCAACCGATGAAACCGTAGCCGAGCGTCAGGGCTGAGACTGCTACTACATTTGCATTAAACCCAGACCAGAGCAGCGCGATCGCTACCGCCGCAGGCACAAAGAAAATGCCACCCATCGTTGGGGTGCCTGCTTTCTTTAAGTGGCCTTGGGGTCCGTCTTCCCGAATAAATTGCCCGGTTTTCAGCGCCCGGAGCAAGGGTACAGCCCAGTAACCTAATGCGGCGGTTACTAGGCCACAAATCCACAACGGCAAAGTCAACGAAAGCCCTTGCCAGAGGGGACGGTTGGCAAACCAATCTAGCGCTGAGGCGGCAAAGCTCAGTCCTGTCCACAGCGCTAGCAGCAGCATCGTCCCAGTCAGCTTGATGGATCGGTCAGAAAATAGTTTTGCGTCCACTGGATTGTCATCTCACTTCACACCACACATGCCAAAGATTTCGAGCTGATCTTTGGAAATTCAGGACAAAATTTTACCCATTTGGGCGATTGCCAAACTTAGAGCATACCAACTCGCTCTATTCATCGAGATCGAGGGCATCGTCGTCATCGTCATCGGTGTCATAGGTGCCATCATCAACCGCCATAAGTTCGGCGATTTCCTCCTCATTATCGGAGTAGTCGAAATCTTGACTATCGCGAGCCAACAGACGACCATTTGCCTCCAGCCAGTCTAAAATTGAAGACTCTTGCTGTAATGGAATGATGGGAGCGCGTTCGCTGCGAGCGTGCTGCCGCAAAGAAGGGTTGTACATGCTAAGGTTCGGCCTAGAGTAGCTACTTTTTTATTCTGACGAACGGAGATGCCCAGAGTCTACCACCGAGTGGTGAATTTCGTGAAGACATCTCTAGCGGATATTTGGGTTGAAGTCAAGAAAGGCCTCAAAAGATTTGTAAAGTTGCTCTAACACTTATCAAGTTGCTGTAACACGATCAAGATTCAGACCAGCTAGTAGAGGTCAGCTCCGATGTTAGGCAAGGCAGAATTATTAGAAGCGATCGCAGGAAAGAATCGAGGTTTGCTCGCCACAGAGCGCGATCAACTGGCTATATTAGCAGCGATCGCTCAATTGGAAGACCGCAATCCTACCCCACGACCGACGGAAGCCAGTGATCTTTTAGACGGCAACTGGCGTTTACTCTACACAACCAGTCGCGGTCTACTCAATATTGATCAATTTCCTTTGCTGAAGTTAGGGCAGATTTACCAATACATTCGGGCTGCCGAAGCCAAGATCTATAACTTAGCGGAAGTGCATGGCTTGCCCTACTTAGAAGGGTTGGTCAGTGTTGCAGCCCGCTTCCAAGCGGTTTCGGAGCGACGAGTTGAGGTAAAGTTTGAGCGCTCTGTGTTGGGTTTGCAGCGGCTGCTCGGCTATCAGTGGCCATCTCAATTTGTGCAACGGCTGGAGTCTGGGGAAAAATTCTTCGCGATCGACTTTAGTATTGCCGACCGCGATCAGCAAGGCTGGCTAGATATTACTTATCTCGATGCCGACTTACGCATCGGGCGGGGCAATGAAGGCAGCGTTTTCGTCTTGACCAAAGTGCGAGAGTAATCATGCAGAGCCATTGGGAGACTAACTTCGATGTTGCTAATAATATTGTGAGTAACATTGCCAGTAACGCTGCAGTCAATGGGGCGATCGCCGACAGCGCCGAGCCTAAGTTGCGGCTGTCTCAGGGGCAATTGAACCTGCTAGAGAGTTGTCCCCGGAAGTTTCAACATATTTATCTAGAGCAACTCGGCTCACCCTCCACCCCAGAACAACAAGCCCACCAGTCATGGGGCAGCCGCTTCCACTTATTAATGCAGCAGCGGGAACTGGGATTACCCATCGACGCCATCATGGCAGAAGATGCTCAGATGCAGCACTGTGTCAGTACCTTGCTAGCCGCAGTTCCAGAAATTGTCGGGCTGGCTACTCCTTCAGATGCTACTTGGCGACAAAGCGAGCACCGTCGGACTTGCAGTGTACAAGGGTATCCGATCACGGTGATTTATGACTTGGTCATGTTGGAGGAGCAACAAGCTAGAATTCTAGACTGGAAAACTTACCCGCGTCCGCCGCAGCAAAACTGGCTCGCGCACAATTGGCAAACTCGTCTATATCCATTTGTGCTGGCAGAAACTAGTGCCTATTTACCAGAACAAATTTCTTTGACTTACTGGTTCGTGCAAGCTCAGGATGACCCAACGAAGGCTCCGTTACCCCAAAGCCTCACCTTCCCCTACAGTTCCACCTGGCATGAGCAGACACGACAAGAGCTGACGCAACTGCTACAGCAACTCACAGACTGGCTTGAACAATATCAGCAGGGTGAACCGTTTCCCCAAGTGAACGTAGCCATAGAACGCTGTGACGATTGCCAGTTTTCGGGCCGCTGTCAGCGTCACTCTAGTGATTTAGAAGTCGCTCCGGTAGCAGATTGGTTAGTAAACCTCGATCGCATTGATGAAGTGATGCTCTGAAGCGACAAATATCAACAATATCGCCGCCATGCAGCAATACTGCACTCCCACTCCGGTTTCTACGACTAGCGGAATAGATGGGTAATCGTTAGACTGGCTTCATACCAGAGAGAGAAGATTTTTCTACCACTCCTCCGGATTCTTACGATGAAAGATTTTGGGCGAATCCTGGTTGAGAAGACTGAGGCCATAGTTGAGCAGTGGGTAGAAGCAGTGCATCAAGATCAGCACATTGAAAGTGCAGATGACCTCTCTCCGACAGCGATTCGCAATCATATTCCTCACGTCTTGGCCGCAATGGCTACTGTACTTTGTGAATCTCAGGACAGTAATGTGCAGGAGCTAGTAGCTGCCAGTCTTAATCATGGGATTTGGCGGGCGGAGCAAGGATTTGACCCCAGAGAAATTGCGCGGGAATATCGCCTGTTGCGCTCAGAAATTTTCACAGCTTTACAGACTGAGTTACTACAGGCAGAGCCCGCCGCCATCATTCGAGCGTTCCGGCTGATTGACGTGGTGGTGGATGAGGCGATCGCTCAATGCTTCAAGAGTTATGTAGAAGAGCGACTCCGAGAACTTGACCAACTGCAAAGCCAGCTTGCCCTCACCAATCAAGAGTTAACCCGTTTAGTCCGCACCAGCCAAGAGAATCTTTCTTTATTAGCCCACGAACTCAAAACGCCGCTCAATTCCATCATTGGCTACTCAGAACTCTTCTTGCGTCAGCAGCAGCGGCAACAATTTGAAGTAAAAGATAACTTCCCGAGTATTGAGAATATTGAGCGGGTGCTACGGCATGGCCGCGGTCTATTGCGCTTGATCAATAATGTTTTAGAGCTGTCGCGTTACGAAGCAGGCAACATGCAGCTTCAGCTGACTGAAATTGATGTGCGCTTAGTCGTCAATAGTGTGATGGAAATGCTAGAACCCGTAGCGCTAGCTAAAGGACTGACCCTAGACATTGATTACGATGCGGCTCCTGCCAAGATTGCAACCGATCCTCTCCGCTTGCAGCAGGTCATTACTAACTTGATTAGCAACGCCATTCGTTATACCGATACAGGGACAGTTCATGTCCAGTGTCACAGCTTACCCGATCAACGCTGGTCGATCGCGATCGCTGATACAGGGCTGGGCATTAGTTCTGAAGACCAAGTACGAGTCTTTGATCCTTACTTTCGAGTCAACGATCATTCCCCCTCGGTATTGCCCGAGAGTACTGGCCTAGGCTTAGCCATCGTGGCGCGATTGGTGCAGTTGTTGCAGGGTCAAATTCAACTGGTGTCGGAGTTGCATGTAGGCTCTACCTTCACCGTCGTTTTTCCGCAACATATTTCAGCCGCCAATCCGTCTATCGGCCTTACCAGCTTGGTCAGGTAAGCTTTAATGCTGAAGAGGTAGCCAATCAAAGGCAGCAAAATTCTTTCCCTCGTACGAGGCGAGAGTCAACGCGGGCTGGTTAAGCTACTTCTAATCAGCAGGCGATCGCAGCCAAACGGCAAGCAGCAATATGGTGGACTTTGGGCAACTACTGACCGACAAGATAGAGATCATTGAGCAAAATTGGGTGAGTGCGGTACGGCAGGATAGCCAGATCGAGATCGCTCAGGAGCTGACTTACAAAGCCCTGCGCAATAGCTTCCCCAAAGTTTTGCAGGCAATGGCTAGCATTTTGTCGAATGACGGAGAAGGAGACCTACAAAAGCTAGTCGAAAGCAGTTTAGAACATGGCATCGTCCGCGCCGAGCAAGGATTTGACCCAGCCGAAATCGCCCGTGAGTACCGTCTACTACGCGCCGTGATCTTTGAAACTTTGGAAACCGGATTGTTGCAAAGTTCACCCAAAGAACTACTGCGAGCTGTGCGTTTGATTGATACGGTAATTGATGAAGCGATCGCTCGTTGTTTTAAGAGTTATACCCACGGACGGCTGAAAGAACTAGAGCAACTACAGACGCAACTGAAGCTCACCAATCAAGAGTTAACTCGTTTAGTGCGGGCCAGCAAAGAGAATTTGTCGCACCTAGCCCATGAACTCAAAACTCCCTTAACTTCCATCATTGGCTACTCGGATCTGTTTTTACGTAAACACCGACAGCCAGAGGAAGATAAAGATAACTATCAAGAGTTGGAGCACATTGAGCGCATTCTCCGCAGCGGTCGGCAGTTGCTCCACTTGATTAACGATGCTTTAGAAATTTCTCGGTATGATGCTGGCAGGATGAAGCTGCACCCAGCACCAATTCAAATACGAGGCATTATTCAGCAGACTTTAGAAATTGTTGAACCTTTAGCTCGCAGCAAAGACTTGCAGTTAGTAGTTGACTGCGATCGCGCTCCTGAAGAAGTTGTTACTGACGCTTTACGCTTGCAGCAGGTGTTGATGAATCTGCTCAGTAACGCCATTCGCTATACCGAGACAGGCTCGATTCATATCACCTGTGAAACCCAACCCAACCAAACTTGGGCGATCGCGATTAGCGATACAGGAGTTGGGATTGAGCCTGACAATCAAACTCAGGTTTTTGATCCCTATTTTCGAGTCATGCCCAATAACCAATCCTATCTGTCGAATAGCACAGGGTTAGGACTGGCGATCGTGGCACGATTAGTTAAACTGCTGCAAGGTGAGGTCGAGTTGGCCTCTCAAGTGGGAGTTGGCTCTACCTTCACGGTGACTTTGCCACTGGAGGTTAAACCTGCTGAAGGGATGCTGCCTCAGGAATTGTCTCTCCAGAGCGAGTAAGTGGCCGGACTATCCAGGCAGAGGTGAGGTCTTCGAGGACTTCGTGGTGATGGGTTAGCGCTAGTTCATCGGTCATTAGGACTTGTAGCGTGGGTAGATAAGCGCCTTGCTCCGAGATTTGATGACCATAGCCCACTAATTTGCCTAACTGCCCAGTCATTTGATGTTGTACGGAATCGCCAATCGTAAACATAGCTAATTCAACTCCTGCTCTAATCTTGAGTGAAGTAGTGATCGAGGAAGTTCAACACATAATTCCGGAGGTCAAAATACTCGCGAGAGTTACGCATTGCAGCGCGATCGCGGGGATGAGGAAAGGGGACATCTAAAATTTCACCAATCTTGGCCGCAGGGCCATTGGTCATCATGACGATGCGATCAGACATATAAAGCGCCTCATCGACATCGTGGGTAATCATCATTACGGCCTGCCGTTGGTTCTCCCAAATATCCAGCACTTGCCGTTGCAACTTGCCTCGCGTCAAGGCATCCAGCGCCCCAAACGGTTCATCCATCAGCAGCATCTTGGGCCGAATCGCGAGCGCCCGCGCAATCCCGACTCGTTGCTTCATCCCACCCGAAATTTCGTCTGGATATTTGTCGGCGGCAGCAGTAAGATTCACCATCGCCAAATGTTCATTGACGATCTGCTGTTTCTCACGAGCAGGGACGCGCTTTAGCACCTCATCTACTGCTAAGCGAATGTTTTCCCGGACTGTCAGCCACGGCAACAAAGAGTAGTGTTGGAATACCATCATCCGCTCGGCTCCTGGCTTGCGGATTTCTCTGCCTTCTAGCCTAACAGACCCACCACTGGCCGTTTCTAAACCCGCAACAATCTTCAACAAGGTTGATTTACCGCAACCCGAGTGACCAATGACAGAGATGAATTCATTTTCACCAATGGTCAAGTCAATACCATCTAAAACGACAGACTCGCCCCCACCCGCTGTGGGATAAGCTTTGACCAAGTTCTCAATTACCAAGAAACCACCCGGATGAGTTGGGGTGCGACTATCAGACTCAGCAAACTGGCTAGTGGATTTGACCATGATTAACTCCGAAGCGGCTACGAGGTAAGGAACAAAACCTTAAGAGAGAAAAAATCGTTGGGGTGCGTTAGCGCGAATAGCAAAACTGTTGAGATAACCCACGGGATCGCTGGGGTCAAATCCCTTCTTATCAATAAATACTTCCGGTGACTCGACTTTGTAATCTTCTTGGGGAGAGGCGATCCCCATTTCAGCAGCAATCTCACGATATAAATCAGCTCGCCAACCTTGGGTGGCCAGTTCTTCGGCGTTCTTAGGAAATTCTTTGATTTGTCCCCAACGCGCTGCCTGTGTCATCAGCCAAATACTACGCGATCGCCACGGGAAGGTAGAGTGTTCGTTGGGTTGCTTGGGGATGTTGTCAGGGATATCAAAGAAAATCGTGGTATCGAGTGAACGATCAATTCGCTCTTTGCCGTCAAAACCACCATAGTTATACTCCCCGATGATTGCAGGGCGGGTGAATTTGGGTTTCGCTCCCGTAAACGATCGCTCGGAAATGAGTTGAGCAACTTCAGCCCGATTTTCCGGTTTGCTGCAATACTGGCAAGCCTCAATCATGGCTTTGACTAAAGATCTGTAGGTTTTGGGATTTTCGTTGATAAACGATTCCATCACACCCAACAGGCGATCGGGGTGTCCCAACCAGATCTCCTTTCCCTGAGCAAAAGTAAATCCAACGCCCTCCTTTCCTTTACCCAAGGGGCTAATGGCACGGCTATTCCACGGCTCCGCCACCATGTAGGCTTGCATTGCCCCAATCCGCACATTGCTCACCATCTGCGGTGGTGGAATAATGATGACGCGAAATTCCTTTAGCGGGTCTATTCCTGCGGCGGCGGCCAGATAGCGGACAAAGTATTCATAAATGGCAGAACTGAGCACCACTGCCCAAACCCGCTGCTCGGAGGGTTGATTCTCAAAATAGTTTCTGAAGTCACGGCCAAAGGCTTCTAGGTCACCGTTGTAGTCTCGCCAAGGCCGAATGCCTGCATCCCACATTTTGCGATTCATGGTCATGGCGTTTCCGTGGCGATGAATCGTCATCGCGGCACAAAGCGGCGCATGTCTAGCTCCCTCAGCGCCAATCCGGGCGTTAGTGACGGCTCCAGAAACCACAGGAGCGGCATCGGTACGGCCAAAGATGATGCCATCGCGAGAAGTTGCCCAACTCGCTTCTCGGTTGAGTCGCACGTTAAGGCCGTATTTACGGAAAAAGCCTTTTTTCCAGGCGATCGCAAACGGCGCGCAGTCATTCACGGGCACATAGCCCACCGTGAGATCTGGTTTCTCTAGATCTTCTGGTCTAACTACCTGTTTGATAGCTAAAGCTTCTTCGGTTAAACCTTTAGCACTGCGATCGCCACTAATGCTACAGGAGGCAAGAGTCGTGCCTACCGCAGCAGATCCCATCCCCTTAAGAAAATCTCGTCGGGTCCATTGATGCTCAAATGTATCGCTCATAGTCGAAAAAGTTTTTAGCGATTAGGTCAGAGGCTATTTGACGACTGCTTGTCACCACTCAAATCGCCCCCTAGCCCCCAATTCTGGGGGAATTGGTGAGGGTCTAGAAGTTAGTGCCCGGTGTAGTGCGATGGGTGACCAGCTGTTCTACCTTGCTAACGGCGTAGTCGAGCAACAATCCTGTGACACCAATGACCAAAATCGCGAGGAATACTGAGTTCAAGTTCAAGCGGTTCCACTCATCCCAGACAAAAAAGCCAATCCCAATACCACCTGTGAGCATTTCTACAGCCACAATCACCAGCCAGGCGATACCCAAACTAATCCGTAGGCCAGTAAAAATATAGGGTAGACTCGCAGGCCAAATGATTTTAGTAATGCGCCGCCAACGAGGCATTTCTAAGACTCGTGCCACATCAATGTAGTCTTGGGACACGCTAGAAACACCCAACGCAGTGTTAATAATGGTTGGCCATAAAGAGGTAATAAAAATAACGAAAATAGCAGAAGGATCAGCCAAGTTAAAGATAGCTAAGGCGATCGGCAACCAAGCAAGCGGTGAGACAGGTTTAAAGATTTGAATCACCGGATTGAGCGCCATCATAGCGGGCTTAGACATGCCCACCAAAAAACCAATTGGGATCGCTACGATCGCTGCCAAGAAAAACCCTAAGATCACTCGGCGTAGGCTAGCTAGGAGTAACCAACCAATGCCCAAGTCACCTGGGCCGCGCCGATAAAATGGATGCAAAATGTAATCCAAATTAGCGACTAAAGCTTCTGGCGGGGTCGGCATTAAGTCAGGATTAAAGATGGCTGCCAACCACCACAGCAAGATAATGCCTAAAAACCCGAGTGCGGGCAGTAGAACTGTATCTCGAATTAAAAGTGGTTTAGCTCGTCGCCAAGCTACCTGTCCTGCAACCGCGATTGCAGCAAGATTGAGTTGAAGCATGAATTTATCTCAGAGTCGAGGCAGGTACAAGTAAGTCGTCGCTATACCAACCAAGGACACTGAAAAGACCAGATTAAAAAATGCTGATCTTCAGTCTCCTCCCAATGCCGACGGAGTTAGCTGACGGGCTAGGACTGAGAGATGTCCCCCCTGGCTGCTTTTGAGAAATAAAGCTTGCTCAGGATAAGCCCCAAATTTTGGTTCCTCCGCTCCAGTTCTTAACTCTAAAGCTTTCGGCTTTAAATAAAGCGATCGCACTTTTAGACGCTGGATTAGGCTAACTTACTTATTGAATTCTCCGCAGTCTATCACTAGTTTTTGCGATCGGCAATCATTCTTGAGATGGAAGCAAAAAATTGTTACTAAATCATTGACTTTCAGGGCTAAGAGCGACTTTCAGGACTCGGTTAGAGGTTAATTAAGATAGTAGTAAAAGCTACAGTCAACTAAATATAAAACTAATTTTTCTACAATTAAGAACGAGTAATTCTATTAAGAATTAACTCCCTAACTCTAGGTTTAGTAATTCCTACCACGCTTTTTATTTATAGTAATTTGAGAGCATTTAGACAAAATTTCCGTCGAGGATCAAGCGCGATCGCCTGAACTCTGGCCCCGGTTCCTTGTTATGCTGAAACACTGGACTCGCTATTGATCGAAACCATGCCTGCGCTGACTAACCCGTCGATTACTGCTTTTCCTCTCGCCGCTGTTGTGGGCCAAGAAGCCATCAAGATGGCGTTGTTACTAGCTGCCATTGACCCTGGCTTGGGTGGCGTAGTGATTGCAGGTCGTCGCGGCACCGCCAAGTCAGTTATGGCGCGGGCAATTCACGCCCTGTTACCCCCCATTGAAATCGTCAAAGGCTCCGCTTGCAACTGCGACCCCAACAATCCCCGCGAGTGGGATGACCAACTGCTAGCCGAAGCCACCAACGGTCAAATGCCTGTAATTGGGGGTCAGCCGCTCCCCTTCACCGAAGTCATTCCTTCGCCATTCATTCAAATTCCTTTGGGTGTGACTGAAGACCGCTTGCTCGGTTCGGTTGATGTCAGCCAGTCAATCAAGCGTGGGGAAACTGTTTTTCAGCCCGGATTGTTGGCTGAAGCGCATCGAGGGGTGATGTATGTCGATGAAATTAATCTCCTAGATGACCAAATTGCCAATCTCCTGTTAGGCACCCTGACCGAAGGGCGCAACCAAGTGGAGCGGGAAGGCATTAGTTTCCAGCACCCTTGCAAGCCATTGCTGATTGCCACCTACAACCCCGAAGAAGGTTCGCTACGAGAGCACTTGCTGGATAGAATTGCGATCGCTCTCTCTGCGGATGCCGTTTTAGGGATTGATGAGCGGGTGCAAGCGGTAGACCAAGCCACTCAGTACGCTAACTCTCCCCAATCTTTCTTAGAGCAGTACGACGAAGATTTAGATGGCCTGAGAACGCAAATTGTCTTAGCTCGCGAGTGGCTAAAAGATGTCCAAATTCAGCCAGAACAAATTGCCTACCTCGTCAATGAAGCCCTACGGGGCGGGGTGCAAGGCCACCGAGCAGAACTGTTTGCCGTGCGAGTCGCCAAGGCTCATGCAGCATTAGAAGGTCGAGCCAGCGTCAATGCCGAGGATTTGCGGCGAGCTGTAGAACTGGTGATTGTTCCCCGATCCACAGTCGTTCAAACCCCGCCCGAAGAGCCACCTGCGCCCCCACCGCCACCACCCCAGCAAAATCAAGACGAACCGCAGGACGAATCTGAGCAAGACCAGGACGAGCAGGAAGAAAAAGAAGAGCAGGACGAACCAGAGCAAGAGCAAGAACCGCCCAACGTTCCGGAAGAGTTTATCTTTGACCCCGAAGGCGTGATTCTTGACCCATCTGTGCTCTACTTTGCCCAGATGGCGGCTAATCGGCAGGGTAAGTCGGGCGCTCGGACAATTATCTTCTCGGAAGATCGGGGCCGCTACATCAAACCGATGTTGCCGAGAGGCCAAGTCCGACGGATTGCAGTAGATGCCACGCTACGTGCTGCCGCCCCCTACCAGAAAGCCCGGCGTCAACGTCAACCCGACCGTCGGGTAATTGTGGAGCAACCGGATATTCGGGCTAAACGCTTAGCTCGGAAGGCTGGAGCCTTAGTTGTGTTCGTGGTTGATGCCTCTGGATCGATGGCGCTGAACCGGATGCAGTCGGCTAAAGGTGCTGTCTTGCAGTTGTTGACCGAAGCCTACCAAAACCGTGATCAAATTGCCCTGATCCCCTTCCGAGGCGAACAGGCAGAAGTGCTCCTACCTCCCACTCGCTCGATCGCGGCTGCCCGCAAACGGCTCGATCGCATGCCTTGCGGGGGTGGTTCTCCTTTAGCGCATGGCCTCACCCAAGCAGTCCGAGTCGGCATGAATGCCCAACAGTCGGGGGATATCGGCCAGGTGGTGATTGTGGCGATTACGGATGGTCGCGGCAATGTATCGCTAGCGCGATCGCTGGGTGAACCGATTCAGGAAGGCGAGAAGCCCGACATTAAAGGAGAACTGCTAGAAATCGCTGGAAAGATTCGCGGCCTGCGAATTCAACTGCTGGTGATCGACACAGAGAGCAAGTTCATCTCCACAGGTTTCGCCAAAGAGCTAGCCAAGCACGCAGGCGGCAAATACTACCATCTCCCCAAAGCGACCGATCGCGCCATTGCCTCGATGGCCAGAAACGCGATCGCCGATGTCAGAACCCGCTAAGCCAGAAAACCAAGCAGCAACAAAAATGCCAGATTGATTAAGTTCAATCTGGCAGATGCAGGAGGATCTGATGTAGGAAAATCTATGGCTAACTTAGATGGCTAATCTGAGATTAGCTAAATTCTAGGGGTCAGTTTGCAATTCTTGAGGCTGGAGATAAGCCACCATCTGCTGGATGCCTCTCTGGATGCGTCGGGTCACTGTCATCGGGCTGACCTCAATCCGTTCTGCCACTTCTTTGCGGGACAAGTCGCTGAAGTACACAAGCTCGATCGCGGCTCTGGTCTTGTCCTCTAGCTGGCTCAGCGCTCGCTGCAACTGCTGACGGTCTTCTTCGAGTAACTGCAAGGTTTGGTAGTGGGCATCGGGGAGCATGTCGCCCAAGGTTACGGTTGAGTCTACTTGCTGGGAAACCGTGGCATCTAAGCTCAATAAGGAGCGATTTTTGCCTGCGAGCTTGATTTCTCTCCACTCGTTGACGGAGACGCCTAGCTCAGTGGCGACTTCTGCGTCCTGGGGTTGCCGTCCCAACTCTTTCATCAACGCTTCGCGCACCTTTTGGCCTTCCTTCTGCAAGTCTTGCCAGCGACGGGGAATCTTTACCGTGTTGCCGCGATCGCGGAGGAAGTGGAGCATTTCACCGCGAATGTAGGGAACGGCGAAGGAGCTGAAGGCACAACCTTGGGAGGGGTTGAAGCGCTCGATGGCGCGGATGAGACCGAGGTGGCCGATTTGCTCCAGGTCTTCGTAGGGTTCTGCACACTGATGGCTGACTTGGTGAGCAATCTTCCGTACTAGTCCAGCGTTGAGGCGGACGAGTTGGTTGCGACGCGAGACGGAGGGGTTCTGGTGGTAAGCAACCAGGAGTTCCATGACTTGAGAGCGGGGAGAAGATTGAGTAGTCATCACACAGAGCCTTGCATCAGAGTTGAACTCATTCTCGCGATCGCGCTCCATAAAAAGGATCGTTGTTTTACGGGAATATTCTGCACCCCAGTAAGTACGATCAGGGGAAACACGGACCTATCTTTTCTGGCTCAGGCTGAGTCAAACCTCTAAAATGTTGCTTTTTCTGCTGGAAAAGCCGTGAACTACGGCAATCGCTTCAGCCGTCAAGCCGTGAAAATATCCGTCTAGCGAGAGCTGTGGCCAACTCAGGACCTATCCTGAAGATTTCATAAAGGTCATTCTGCCGCCTGGATGCAACGTTACACAGATTTACAGATGGGTAAACGCGGAGGGCATGACCAAGCGCCAAACTGCCCGGAACCTCAGTCAGAAAAATTGTAGTTATCAGTACTAGAGCTTTTACAACTTGCTCTGCTCTATGTCATGCCACTTATGCTTACTTCGTTCCGAGTCACGCACCTAGCTTTATTTGCAGGCGTTCTTGTAGGGCTGACGGGCGTTGCGACCCAGTTTAGGCACCCTCAGTTGCCGCAGCCTTTGATTAGCCAAGCGATCGCTCAGCCTCAACCAGCCGCTCCAGATTCTAGAGCTGATTACAGTCCTGTCGTGCTGACTCAGCTCACTGAAAATGGCAAAAATCTAACGGGACAGCGGCCTAGCGCGATCGTGGCTCAGTTGTTTGGGGCTACGGAACCATTATCTAAGTTTGGCTTGGAGCAACTTGAGATTAGTTATTCCGAATCTGGGGAAGCGATCGCTCTACTGACCCAAACAGGATGGCAAGACGATTCGGTTAATGGTGTGAGATACCGAGTGGAATTACAGCCGCAACCCAGCGACATCGGGAGCCAATGGCAAGTGGTTTGGGTTGGCAAACAGTCTAAGTGCCAACCAGGACGTGGCCACCAAAATTGGTCTACGGCTTTGTGCTCTTAATTCGGAATTTCAGAGCTAAGGGCTCAGGTTTAGGCCCACAAGTTCAAACCCAAAAGTTCAACCCCGAAACTTAAGCTTGAAGCTGCGAGGCTGGTTGCACCAACTTAGCAACAGCGGCGACCAACTCTCCTGGCTCTATAGGTTTCGCTAAGTGCATCTGAAACCCTGCTTCGATCGCGCGCTTGCGTTCCTCCACACGGGTATAGGCAGTAAGGGCGATCGCGGGAATATTACCTCCTTGCTCTGCCTCTAGTCTGCGAATTTGGCGAATGAGCTGGTAGCCATCTGCGTCTGGCATGCCAATATCGCTCACCAGCACATTGGGCTTGAAATCGCCGAGGGCTGTCACCGCATCTGCCACGCAGGAGACGATGTTCACCTCTGCGCCGTATTGCGCCAAGGCCGTCGATAAAAACTCTCTAGTGTCTGGATCATCATCGACGACCAGCACCCGGAAGCTAGATAGCGAAGGTACGTCTGTATTTACAGCCGCAAGATGTGTCATTGGATAGCCTTCTTCTGCATCTTGCGGGTCGATCAAGGTGGCTGCTTGCGGCAATTTGACAATAAACCGCGCTCCCGGACCGTCTGGATTGCTAGCTGCCTCCACCGTACCGCCATGCAGTTCGACCAAATGCCGCACTATCGCCAGCCCTAAGCCTAAACCACCGTAAGGCCGAGTCGTGGTGCTATCGGCTTGACGGAAGCGATCGAACACATAGGGTAAAAACTCTGGACTAATTCCGATTCCTGTATCAGTCACTTGGATTTGAGCATAACGTTGCGGTTGGGCTTGGCCGTTGTCGCTGCCAATATCCTCTTGACCAAAGGATAAGCTCACCTCCACTTTGCCTTCCTCGGGGGTGAACTTAATCGCGTTTGATAGCAGATTCCAAACCACCTGCTGGAGACGGTCGGGGTCCCCTAAAATTAGCTCTCCTGGCGGGTCAAATTTAGTTTCAACCTGAATAGACTTGCTGTCAGCCATCGGACGCAGGGTATCCATTGCGGCTTCAATCACCCCAATGGGATTAACGGAACGAATTACCAGTCGCAGCTTGCCGCGAATAATCCGCGAGACATCCAGAATGTCTTCAATCAACTGCGCTTGGACTTTGGCATTCCGCTCAATTGTTTCCAGGGCTTTTGTTGTGGTCGCCTCATCAAATTTACGAGTGCGGAGGAGGCGAGCCCAGCCCAGCATGGCATTGAGGGGAGTCCGCAGTTCGTGAGAGAGGATAGCGAGAAATTCATCTTTTATCCGATTGGCAGCCTCAGCTTCTTGTCTAGCGATTTGTTCGCGCATGAACTGGGCTCTGGCTTCTTCTGCCTGTTTGCGCTCTGTCACGTCTTCAATGGTGCCGACGTGGCCCAGCAGCTTGCCGTGGTCTGAAACCATTGGAGACGATCGCACATGGGTCCAGCGAATCGTGCCATCGGGGGCCTGAAAGCGAAATTCATCAGAATATTCTCGGCCCTTCTTGGTGTAGGCCAACCATTCTTGGGCAGCACGAGGCCGATCTTCTAGATAAACCGATCGCAACCAGCCTTCGCCTAAACTAGCTGCTTCATCCAAACCACAAATCACTTGATAGCGGGGATTGGTGTAAGTACAGCATCCTGACATGTCCGTCAGAAAAATACCTACGGGCGAGCAGGCACTGAGGGAGCGAAAGCGTTCTTCACTTTGCTTCAGCTCAGCATTGATGGTACTTAGTTGGGCTGCTTGCCGCTTCACCTCTTCTGTTTTCTTGAACAAATCAACGAAAACGGAAACCTTCGAGATCAGAATTTCGGGCTTAACTGGCTTGAGTAGGTAGTCTACCGCACCTAAAGAGTAGCCCTTAAACACCAGGGAATCGCTACTGCTAAAGGCGGTCATGAAAATGATCGGGGTATGCTGCGATCGCGTCCGTTCTCGAATTAAAGTGGCAGTTTCAAAGCCGTCAATCCCTGGCATCTGCACATCTAGCAGAATCACCGCAAAATCTTGATGGAGCAGGCAGCGTAAGGCTTCTTCGCCGGAACTCGCCCTGACTAAGTTTTGGCCCAAGCTTTCTAAAATTGCCTCTAAAGCCAACAGGTTTTCCGGATAATCGTCAACCAGGAGAACATTAACTTTGGGTTCAGACGACATGGGCTCACCTTATGACAGGCTGACAAAGATGGATCAAACGAGGAGCAATATCTGCCAGGGGTAAAATCCAGTCTACGGCAGTTGTTGCGATCGCTGCTTCGGGCATCATCCGACTTTCGGAAGTTTTGGGGTCTTGAACGATGGCTAAGCCACCACGGGCCTTGATTCTAGCTAGACCTTGCGCTCCATCCCGACCTGACCCAGTTAAGATCACGCCGATCCCCCGTGCCCCATAAGCATCAGCGGCTGACTCAAACAACACATCAATAGACGGGCGGGCATAAGACACAGGCATCTCTGTAGACAAAGCAAACCGACCCACATCCTCTACTAATAAATGATAGTCAGCGGGAGCCAGATACACTTGGCCCGGAACAATGGCTTCTTTGTCTTCTGCGTCTTTCAGGGGTAACACACTACAAGATTGCAAAAATTGACTGAGGCTGGTGTCGGAGTCTTTATGTCGATGTTGCACGATCGCGATGGCGGCAGGAAAGGTAACAGGTAGTTTTTTAAGTAGAAGTTCTAGGGCACTTAGCCCTCCTAAAGAAGTCCCAACGACCACCAACTCGAAGTACGGTTGGGTGTGCGGGGGCCGACTATTTAATCCGTCGGTAAAGCTTTTCACGGCTTTCCAACTCCTCATAACAATCTTCGTATTTCGTCAGTCTTAGAGATTCTTGATGGCCCACTCCTAAAATGCCAAACCTGCCCAAACTTTCGTATAACAGCTTATGCACCCGCTCTTGCAAGGTGTTGTTGAAATAAATCAAGACGTTACGACATAGGATGACGTTGAATTCGTTGAAGGAAGCGTCGGTGGCTAGATTGTGCTGGGAGAAAATCAAATTCTCTTTGAGCGTCGCGCGAAAAATTGCATTGTCATAAGCAGCCGTATAGTACTCAGAGAACGATCGCTTCCCCCCTGCCTTGAGATAGAGCTGGGTGTATTCTTGCATCAGGTGTAGCGGAAAAATGCCTACCTTGGCTTGACGCAGAACCGATTCATTCATATCTGTGGCATAGATGCGGCAACGGTGATATAGCCCTTCTTCCTGCAACAAGATTGCCATTGAATAGACTTCTTCTCCAGTCGAGCAACCAGCATGCCAAATCCGAATAAAGGGATAGGTGCGTAAGAGGGGCACCACCTTTTGCCGAAAAGCCAGATAGAAGCTGGGGTCTCGAAACATCGAGGTGACATTCACCGAAAGCCCCAGTAGAAAGCGCTCTAAGCATTCAGGTTCGTGTAGGATTTTCTCTTGCAGACCAGAGATACTTTTTAGGTGTTCGGCGCGAATAGTATTCCAAATCCTCCTTTTGATAGAAGCCAAGGCATAGTTACGAAAATCGAACCCGTAGTGGCGGAATACTCCTTCCAGCAGTAAGTGAATTTCTAGTTCCTCAAGGTTGTTCATTTGCTATAGAAGTTATTAAAAGTGTAAAAACTACAGGATTTTCGTTTTTACACTTTTAATTTTGCCTTCTACCTATTGATACAACCAGACACGTAGGAGAGAGAGTAACTGCTCTGTATCTACCGGTTTGGTGATGTAATCTGAAGCGCCTGCCTCTAAACACTTCTCGCGATCGCCCTGCATGGCCTTGGCAGTGAGGGCCACCATCGGCAATGCATCAAAGACACTCAACTGGCGAATCGTTTGCATGGTTTCGTAACCATCCATTTCTGGCATCATCACATCCACCAAGACGATGTCTACATCTGGGTTGTTTTGCAACACAGTAATGCCATCGCGCCCATTTTCTGCGTACAACACCTGCATCTGATACCGCTCTAGCAGGCTGGTGAGGGCAAAGATATTGCGAACATCATCATCCACAATCAGCACCTTTTTGCCTTCGAGTATCGGGTCATTTTGCCGCAGTTGCTCTAGCATCTGGCGCTTGGGTTGTGGCAAGTCGGATTGCACCCGATGTAAGAACAGAGCGGTTTCATCCAGGAGGCGTTCGGGCGATCGCACATCCTTAATGATGATGGTTTCGGCCATCCGCTTCAGCTCAGTTTCTTCTTGCTGGCTCAGCTCCTTGCCTGTGTAGACAATAATCGGCAATTTCGCTAGCCCCACTTCCTGTTTCAAGGCTTCAATCAGCTCTAACCCTGTCATGTCAGGCAGGCCGAGGTCGAGCACGATGCAGTCAAAGTGGTTGTCTCTCAACATTTCTAGAGCTTCAGCCCCTGAGCCCACGGCTGTAGTTTCAACATCACCATTGCCGATCAGATCGACGATGCTTTGACGTTGGATTTGATCGTCTTCTACCACCAAGAGGTTCTTGACTCGACGCTCGACAAATTCTTTGATTTGAGTCAAGGCGTTGGTCAAGTTTTCGCTGGAAATTGGCTTCTGCATGTAGGCGATCGCCCCCAGTTGCAAGCCGCGCTGCCGCCCTTCTTCCACGGTCAAAATATGAACTGGAATATGGCGGGTGTCTGGGTTGTGCTTTAAGCGGTCTAGCACCGTCCAGCCATCCATATCGGGCAAGCGAATATCCAACATCACTGCATCGGGCTTGAAGTCGCGCGCCATTGACAGACCCATGCTGCCACGCAAAGCGACTAGCACCTTAAAGCCCTCGTTGCGCGCCATGTCAATTAGCACGCGGTTAAAGTTGAGGTCATCCTCAACAATCAGCAAGACGCGATCGCCCGGTTCAATATTGCTGCGGTCATCACTGAGTTCGGGCAAGGGCAGCATCATTGAGCTAGGAGGTGACTCAGTCAAATTCAGCGCGGCAATATTGGCCGCCAATGTCGTGGCAGCGAAATCTGGGCCATCTCCGTTGGGTGCTTCCCGGCGTCCCAGTTCTACCCGAATGGGCATCTGAGGCGCTGGAGCGGCAGTAGGTGGGGCTTGGTAAGCTTGCGGTAGGTACAGCGTAAAAGTGCTTCCTTGTCCCGGAGCGCTGGTCAGCCTGATTTCACCGCCCAAGAGACGGGCAATTTCTCGGCTGATCGAGAGGCCCAATCCGGTGCCGCCATACTTGCGGCTGGTCGTACCATCCGCCTGCTGGAATGCCTCAAAGATAATCTTCTGCTTGTCCGCTGGAATGCCAATGCCCGTATCGGTCACAGAGAAGGCAATTACCGTATTGGCACGGCTCAAGCTTTCTTTCTCTGGGTTCCAGCCTTGGGCTGCCGCCGTCATGCTGAGGGTGACAGAGCCGCGCTCGGTAAACTTGAAGGCGTTGGCCAGCAGATTCTTCAGCACTTGTTGTAAACGCTTGGAATCGGTATAGATGGCGCGGGGGAGGCGCTCATCTAGCTCGATGTTGAACTGCAAGCTCTTATCCTGAGCCACCTGGCCAAAGGTACGATCGATGTAACCGCGTAGGTCGGTGAACAACATCTGGTCAATATCGACCGACATGGTGCCGGATTCGATTTTGGCTAAGTCCAAGATGTCGTTGATTAGCTCTAGGAGGTCGGTACCCGCTGAGTGGATGGTTTGGATATACTCCACTTGCTTTTGGGTCAAGTTACCGTCGCTGTTGTCGGTTAGCAGTCGAGCCAGAATCAGCAAGCTGTTGAGTGGCGTGCGGAGTTCGTGGGACATATTCGCCAAGAACTCGGACTTGTACTTGGAACTGAGGGCCAATTGCTCGGCTTTTTCCTCCAGCGATCGCCGCGCTTGTTCGATTTCGCGGTTCTTCCGCTCCACCTCTTTGTTTTGCAACGACAGCAACTCGGCTTTTTCTTCTAGTTCTTCGTTGGTCTGCTGCAATTGCTCTTGCTGGTTCTTCAGCAACTCTTCCGAAGCCTTCAGCGATTGGGCTTGTTGCTCTAGGCGCTTGTTGGTGTCGGTGAGTTCTTTCTGCTGCACTTGCAGTTCTTCAGCCAAGGATTGAGATTGCTTCAGGAGTTCTTCGGTCCGCATACTAGCCGCAATCGTGTTTAAGACGATGGCGATACTTTCAGTCAGTTGGTCGAAGAAGGTGAGGTGAATATCACTAAACTGCCGGAAGGACGCCAGCTCGATCACAGCAGTCACTTGACCTTCAAACAACACGGGCAGCACAACCACATTGCGGGGTGTGGCTTCTCCCAGGCCAGAACTAATCTTGATGTAGTCGTCTGGGACTTCGCTGAGCAGAATCCGTTCTTTCTCTAGAGCACATTGACCCACTAGACCTTCACCGATGCCAAAGCGGTTTGCTAGGTGCTTGCGCTCGCGGTAGGCATAGGTGCTGAGCAGCTTCAGGAAAGGAATATGCATTTCGCCCGGTTCCATCAGGTAGAAGACCCCATGCTGAGCCGAGACCAAGGGAGCCAGTTCAGACAAGATGAGCTTGGAAACGGTTTCGAGATCGCGCTGACCTTGCAGCATCCGGGTGAACTTAGCCAAGTTGGTCTTGAGCCAGTCTTGCTCGGTGTTCTTCTGGGTGGTTTCCCGCAGGTTGGCAATCATCTGGTTGATGTTGTCCTTCAGGACCGCCACCTCCCCTTGCGCCGCCACCGAAATCGAGCGGGTTAGGTCGCCCTTGGTTACTGCCGTTGCCACTTCCGCGATCGCTCGGAGCTGAGTAGTGAGAGTGGCAGCTAGCTCGTTTACGTTGTCGGTCAAGGCACGCCAGGTTCCAGAAGCCCCCGGTACTTTCGCTTGGCCGCCCAGTTTTCCTTCAATCCCCACCTCGCGGGCCACCGTTGTTACCTGGTCAGCAAAGGTCGCCAGCGTGTCGATCATCTCGTTGATCGTGTCGGCCAGGGTTTCGATTTCACCCTTAGCATCCAGCATTAGCTTCCGCTTCAGGTCACCATTTGCCACCGCCGTTACCACTCGCGCAATCCCCCGCACCTGAGCGGTGAGGTTACCTGCCATCGAGTTCACGTTGTCGGTGAGGTCTTTCCAGGTGCCTGCCACTCCGGTGACTTGCGCTTGGCCTCCCAGCTTTCCTTCGGTGCCTACTTCACGGGCGACCCGCGTTACCTCAGAGGCGAAGGAGCTGAGCTGGTCCACCATCGTGTTGATCGTGTTCTTCAAGTCGAGAATCTCACCCTTGACATCCACGGTGATTTTCTTGGACAAGTCGCCGTTCGCGATCGCCGTTGCCACCTCCGCAATGTTCCGCACCTGGGCGGTGAGGTTGCCTGCCATCAAGTTCACATTGTCCGTGAGGTCTTTCCAGGTGCCGGCGACTCCTCGGACGTAGGCTTGTACCCCTAGTTTTCCTTCGGTACCCACCTCCCGCGCCACTCTAGTTACCTCAGAAGCAAAGGAGTTGAGCTGATCCACCATCGTATTGATCGTATTCTTCAGCTCTAGAATTTCGCCCTTCACATCCACGGTGATTTTCTTGGACAAGTCGCCGTTCGCTACTGCGGTCGTCACTTCCGCAATGTTCCGCACCTGGGCTGTCAGAGAACCCGCCATGAAGTTTACCGAGTCCGTCAGGTCTTTCCAGGTGCCCGCGACCCCCGGCACGACGGCTTGCACACCCAGCTTTCCTTCGGAACCTACCTCACGGGCAACTCTAGTTACTTCAGAAGCAAAGGAGTTGAGCTGGTCTACCATCGTGTTGACGGTATTTTTTAGCTCTAGAATCTCGCCTTTGACGTCTACCGTAATCTTCTTGGACAAGTCGCCGTTCGCCACCGCCGTCGTGACGGCGGCAATGTTCCGCACTTGGGCTGTCAGAGAACCCGCCATGAAGTTCACCGAGTCGGTGAGGTCTTTCCAGGTGCCCGCTACACCGCGCACGTCGGCTTGCACACCCAGTTTTCCTTCCGAGCCTACCTCGCGGGCGACTCTGGTTACCTCAGAGGCAAAGGAGCTGAGCTGGTCCACCATGATGTTGATGGTATTTTTTAGCTCTAAGATTTCACCCTTCACCTGCACCGTGATTTTCTTGGAGAGGTCGCCATTCGCGATCGCAGTCGCAACTTCGGCAATGTTTCGGACTTGGGCTGTGAGGTTGCCTGCCATCGAGTTCACATTGTCGGTCAGGTCTTTCCAAACCCCCGCCACGCCTCGGACTTCGGCTTGCACACCCAGTTTCCCTTCGGTTCCCACCTCCCGAGCAACTCTAGTTACCTCAGAAGCAAAGGAGCTGAGCTGGTCCACCATCGTGTTGATCGTGTTTTTCAGCTCTAGAATCTCGCCCTTCACATCCACGGTAATTTTCTTGGAGAGGTCGCCGTTGGCCACCGCTGTCGTCACTTCCGCGATGTTCCGCACCTGCGCGGTCAGGTTACCTGCCATTGAGTTCACCGAGTCGGTGAGGTCTTTCCAAGTACCCGCCACGCCTCTTACTTCCGCTTGCACCCCCAGTTTTCCTTCCGTTCCTACCTCACGGGCAACCCGCGTTACCTCAGAGGCGAAGGAGTTGAGCTGGTCCACCATGATATTGATGGTATTCTTCAGCTCTAGAATCTCGCCTTTTACGTCTACGGTAATTTTCTTGGAGAGGTCACCGTTCGCTACCGCCGTCGTCACTTCAGCAATGTTCCGTACCTGCGCGGTCAACGAACCCGCCATGAAGTTTACCGAATCGGTGAGGTCTTTCCAGGTACCCGCTACACCTCGGACATCGGCTTGCCCCCCTAGCTTTCCTTCCGAGCCTACTTCCCGCGCCACCCGCGTCACCTCAGAGGCGAAGGAGTTGAGCTGGTCCACCATCGTGTTGATCGTGTTCTTCAGGTCCAGAATCTCGCCTTTTACGTCTACCGTAATTTTCTTGGAGAGGTCGCCGTTCGCCACCGCTGTCGTCACTTCGGCAATGTTCCGCACTTGGGCTGTTAGGTTGCCTGCCATCGAGTTCACCGAGTCGGTCAGGTCTTTCCAGGTACCTGCCACCCCGCGCACTTCCGCTTGTACCCCCAGTTTTCCTTCGGTACCTACCTCACGAGCAACTCTGGTTACCTCAGAGGCGAAGGAGTTAAGCTGGTCCACCATCGTGTTGATCGTGTTCTTCAGCTCTAGAATCTCGCCTTTTACGTCTACCGTAATTTTCTTGGAGAGGTCGCCGTTCGCCACCGCTGTCGTCACTTCGGCAATGTTCCGCACTTGGGCAGTTAGGGAGCCTGCCATGAAGTTTACCGAGTCGGTGAGGTCTTTCCAGGTGCCTGCCACGCCGCGCACTTCCGCTTGACCGCCGAGTTTTCCTTCCGCACCTACCTCACGCGCCACCCGCGTCACCTCAGAGGCAAAGGAGTTGAGCTGGTCCACCATGATGTTGACGGTGTTCTTCAGCTCTAGAATTTCACCTTTTACGTCTACCGTAATCTTTTTGGAAAGGTCGCCATTCGCTACCGCCGTCGTGACTTCCGCGATGTTCCTCACTTGGGCGGTCAGGTTGCCTGCCATCAAGTTCACGGAGTCGGTCAGGTCTTTCCAGGTGCCTGCTACGCCTTTCACCTCGGCTTGTACACCCAGTTTCCCTTCAGTTCCCACCTCACGGGCGACTCTAGTTACCTCAGAAGCGAAGGAGTTCAGCTGGTCCACCATCGTGTTGACGGTGTTTTTTAGCTCTAGAATTTCGCCTTTAACGTCTACCGTAATCTTCTTGGACAAGTCACCGTTGGCGATCGCCGTGGCAACTTCGGCAATGTTTCGCACTTGTCCGGTGAGGTTGCCTGCCATCAGGTTGACGTTGTCGGTCAAATCTTTCCAGGTGCCTGCTACGCCTTTGACTTCGGCTTGCACGCCCAACTTGCCCTCGGTGCCCACCTCACGAGCTACACGGGTGACCTCAGAGGCAAAGGAGCTGAGCTGCTCCACCATGGTGTTGACGACTTGAGCCGTTTGTAAAAACTCACCTTTGAGCTGGCGACCTTCAATTTCGGTCGGGATGGTTTGCGACAAGTCACCATGCGCTACGGCTCGGATGACCCGCGACGTTTCTACAGTAGGTTGCACCAAGTCGCTGATTAAGCTATTGATCGACTCTAAGCAAGAGCCCCAAGAACCGCCCGCATTTCCAAGCGACGCTCGCTGAGTGATTTTGCCTTCTTTACCAACAACTTTGCCAATTCGTTCTAGCTCCTTGGTCATCCGCTCATTCAGCTCGATGACATCGTTAATCGCATCAGCAACCTTGCCTGCCATCCCGGTGTACTCATCAGCCATGCGAACTGAAAAGTTACCTTTCTTAACGGCACTGAGTATCTTTAGTAACTGTCTGAGGTCCAAGTTCTCGGTATCTTTGGTAACTTGTTCAGCGGGCATAGCCTGATCCTTTTAGAGCAATGAGGATACGAATAATTAGGGAGTTGCCGCCACCAGCCAAGATCTGTGCCGAACCAGACCTCCTGTAGTAGCAGTCAAGGACGAGAGAGCAGAGTTAACGAGTGCAACGACCAACAGAGATAGTTGTGATCAATTATCCGGTGCAAAGGCTGGCCACTGGCTTCTACCGAAAGATAGATGCTAAATCCAAAAATCAGCCCTCAGGCTAGCTGAGACGGGGAAGGTAAAACAACTTAACGGGTTTAACTCAATGACTGTTTCGGTGCAGCTAAATCATTGAACTCTCTGCTTGCTACAGACAGAGTTGGCAATCAAATATACTAAAACGTTACTTTCAGGCGCTGTACGCTACTGCACTTGAGGACGATATTCTGAGATTTCATGGCAGGCATCCCTGTTCATTTCTAGGACAACAGGCGGCTTTGGAAACTTCTGGTTGATTGCCCCTGCTGGCCTAAGAGCCAGCCAGCATCAGAGGATAGCGACGTTAGTAAGACTCCTCAGTAACGTCTATCCTGTAGATTCCTGAATTAAATTCACTCCCGACCCCATCAAACTTTAGATCAAAATTAGCCGATATGGAGTCAGTAGCGATCGCTCAACTGAGTTGTCTCCCCCTGTAGCAATCAAGCCATCAGCATCACAATCAGCGGATAGTTTGGATTACTGTGGTGGTAAGGAGCACAGAAGCGATCGCTCTAAAAGCCCTCAAAGGTTTAGTTCTCACTGCTTTAACAGCCCTAAGGTTTAAGATTTCACTTTATTTATGAAGCCGCAATTTCAAGATCAAGTTGCTTGGGCCCAAGCTGAGTTGCTGATGCAGCCTGCTTTTATTCGTTTACTAGACAATATCCGCAAGCAGTTGGATCAATCGGACTGGAAAGGGACTTATCAAGATGTACAAACTTGGCCAGAAGGCACCCCAGAGGCAATTCAAGCTCAGGTAAAGCAACTGCAAGCAAAGCTGGCTACCGCTTCACCAGAACAAGCCGCTGAAATTGAACAAGCCTTGGCGCATCTACCCACGCCTTTTCCTGGGTACCTCTTGTGCTTAGAAAAACAAGGTCAGCAAGTCCAAATTGATCTCTGGGAGCTGTGCTACCAAGTTTGTTTTCGTAACTATCGGGTATTTCAAGATAGCTCTGACCCGCAAGCGGTTGAGATTGATACCAGCTTGATTGATGATGAGATGGGAGAGGTCGATTGGAACCGCTTAGACGACAAAGCTCGACAGCTGATCGAGCAAGTTTTTACAAACCTTCCTTCACGCTAATTTCTAGAGGCACCGTTGAAATTCCATGACTCAAGACCTGCATCAACTTCAAGCGTCTGCTGGCGCTACGTTTGAAGAGATTGGTTCAGCCACTATCCCCGTGAGTTTTGGCAATGATAGTGCCGCTCTTGAGGTTGCTCGGACAGGAGTGGCGCTGTGCGATCGCTCCCATTGGGGTCGCATGCAAATCTCAGATGCCGATCGACAAAACTTCCTGCACAACCAGAGCACCAACGACATCAAGCGCTTGCAACCAGGGCAGGGCTGCGACACTGTGTTTGTCACCTCAACAGCTCGCACCCTCGATCTGGCCAGTGTTTACGTCACTGAAGACACGATTCTTTTACTGGTTTCTCCCAACCGCTGCCAAACTTTGATGGAATTTTGCGATCGCTACATCTTTTTTGCCGATCGCGTCAAGCTCACCAATCTGACAAACACCACTACAACCTTTAGTCTGCTTGGCCCTCAGAGCGATGCCCTACTCAATAAACTGGGGGCAAGCTCCCTGATCGGTCAACCTGATGGCAATCATGCCCTGTTTCCTCTAGGAGACAGTGAAGTTCGAGTCGCAGTTGGGAGTGGCTTAGCAATCCCTGGTTATACCTTGTTCTTAGCGGCTGAGTCAGCTGCGAGCTTGTGGCAGCAGTTGGTGGAAGGCGGGGCGGTTCCTTTGGGCGATCGCGTCTGGGAGCAACTGCGAATTCAGCAAGGCCGTCCGGTACCAGAACATGAACTCACAGAAGACTACAACCCACTAGAAGCAGGTTTGTGGCAAACTCTCTCCTTTAATAAAGGTTGTTATATCGGCCAAGAAACAATCGCGCGTCTAGATACCTATAAAGGAGTCAAACAACAACTTTGGGGCATTCGTCTCAGTGAGCCTGTGGCGGCGGGCAGCCCCATTATTTTAGGAGACGACAAAGTAGGTGTTCTCACCAGTTCGACAACCATTGATCAGGAAGCATTTGGGCTTGGCTACATTAGAACTAAAGCGGGAGGCGCGGGTTTACAAGTTCAAGTGGGTACAGCTCAAGGGGAGGTAGTCCCTGTTCCCTTTTTGACTTATAACCGACAATAGAAATAACTTATTGCGGCCTTCACCTCAAGCTCGGCCATTATTAATTCCATCCCTGGAGGAAAGCACACAGCAAAAGTATGAAGCGGCAGTTCCGGGAGTTAGGATGGCGACTGCTTCCAGGGGGAATCACGGCATTAGTGGTTGCCAGTTTGACTGCTTTAGAAGTTTGGCAGCCCTTAGAGCAAATTGCTTACAACACGCTGTTTCAACTGCGGGGCGCGATCGCTTGGGACCGAAGCGTGGTGATTGTCGGGATTGATGACCGAAGTTTGCGAGAACTAGGACCCTTTCCCTGGTCTCGCCAGCAATATATTCAACTGCTCAGTGTTCTCACCAAAGCTGAGCCGAGTGTGATTGCCTTAAATGTAGTCTTGACGGATCAAGGCCCCCAAGATACCCGACTTGCGGCAGCAGTGCAGCAACAAGGGCGCGTGGTTCTGGCCCAAGCTTGGGACGGCATCGGGGGGCCTCTACTCCCCAGTCCTCCCCTCGGCAAAGTTGCTTTCGCCGTTGGCCAAGTTTACAAGAAACAAGATTCTGACGGTCTCACCCGAAAAATCGATTTGCAGTTACAGGGGGTGCCTGCCTTAGGCTTAGCCGCCGTTCAGGGGTATAGCTTAGTGCAAGCTCCCGTAGAGCTGCCCAACCTACAAACCCCTTTTTGGGTCAACTGGCCAGGGCCTGTGCGTCAGCTCCAGCACTATTCGTTTGTAGATGTCATCCACCAACAAGTTTCCCCTCAAGCGTTCAAGGACAAAATTGTAGTCGTTGGAGTAACTGCGGCGGGGCTCGACTCACTGCCTACCCCCTTCGATCGCAATCCTCCTGCTAGTGGCACGCATCTCCATGCGGCGGTGATCAGCACTCTGCTCCAGCACAACTCTCTGCGGCTACCCCCTCAACCCTGGCTATTGGGGCTGTTTCTGTTGGGTGGACCAGGCTTAAGCTATGTGCTGGGTCGATGGTCTACTGAACGCCAAATCACCCTAGGGCTTGGGTTATGTGGCATTTGGGGCATTGCCAGCTTACTGTTGCTGCACACTGGCTACTTAATGCCTGTGGTTCTGCCCATTATTCTATTTAGCGCCACGACTGGCACCGTCTTGCTTGAGGAACGATTGCGCGAAAATGCTCTACTTCAGCACGAAGTGAAGCAGCTTTGGCAAGCGCACCACCAAGACCTCGTTGCTCGTAGCCACAGTATCCTGCGCTCTGAGCAAACCCACTGGCAAACAGGCCAACAGCCCGCCTCAATGCAGCCTGTAGCTCAGTTAGCTTTACTAGCTGAGCAATTCGGTCGGTCTCAATCGGCGCAAGCGGCGATCGCCCGGAGTCTTTCCATTGGCTTGTTAGCTGCTGACTTAGATGGCTTGGTGTGGTTTTGCAATCCGATGGCTGCTAAATGGCTGGAGATTCAGGTGGGCGATCGCCTCCATGCCCAACTGATTCCTCGCTGGTTGAGCCAAGGACAATGGCAGTCAGATTTACAGATGTTAAGGCAACAGCAGCCAGTCACTCCCCATGAATTGCACCAAGATGACACCTGGTTTGAACTAAAGCTAGAACCTTTGCTTTATGGAAGTGTTGAGCCAGAAATTGCGAAACAATCTCCCCACCTGGATGGATTATTGCTGGTCTTGGAAGACATTACTGCCAGGAAGCAAATCGAAGAAAATTTGAGCCATCAAATGCAAGAGCTACAGCGCATGAATTTACTTAAGGATGATTTCTTAAGTACCGTTTCTCATGAACTACGTAGCCCAATGGCTAACATGAAAATGGCTATTTATATGCTCAAGATTGCTAAAACTCAAGAACAAGAAGATCATTACTTCAGAATTCTGCAAGCCGAGTGCGATCGCGAAATCAACTTAATTAATGATTTATTAGACCTGCAACGATTAGAAGCTGCAGCCAAACCTTTTAATCCAGAGACGATTGATTTGAATGATTGGCTACCCCGACTTGTTGAGCCATTTAAAGAGCGGGCTAGCAATCGCCAGCAAAGTGTTCAAGTTCAAATTCTTTCGGAATTACCTTTGTTAGTTTCAGACCAACCCAGCTTGGAACGAGTTTTAGCAGAACTCCTCAACAATGCTTGCAAATACACCCCACCCGGTGGTGAAATTAAGGCGATCGCTGGTTTTAATTCTCCTTGTATAGAATTAAGTGTGAGTAATTCTGGAACTGAAATCCCGGAAGTTGAGCTAACTAGAATTTTTGAAAAGTTCTATCGGATTCCTCGTAACGATCGCTGGAAGCAAGGTGGCACTGGTTTAGGCCTAGCTCTGGTTAAGAAGCTGGTAGAGCATTTAGGAGGAGTGATTCAAGTTACTAGCGACTCCGGGATTACCACATTTACAGTTCTGCTACCTACACAATTTTTACAGCCCTAAACCATCTACTGATTTTTATTCTTGATGTTACTGCGACAGAAAGTTTCTTTCTACTTAGAAGATATTGAAACCCCCGTTGGTATCGCAATTAATTTAGCGATCGCCAGCTTAGTTTTATTGTCTTCAGGTATTTTTGTTGCAGAAACCTATCCAATTTCCGATTTGGTTCGGACAAAACTAAACACAATTGACTCGGTTATTTTAGTTATTTTTGCGATCGAGTATGTTCTTAGGTTTTGGTGCTCTGAGCAAAAAGTTAAATACTTTTTCAGCCTCTACTCAGCCATAGATTTAGTCGCTATTCTGCCATTTTTTCTCGGCGTTACTGATATTAGCTTTATTCGGTTACTGCGTTGGTTCCGAATTCTACGGTTGATTCGTTTTGTGGAAGGCACCGCTTTGTTTGGTCGAGTGAGCAGTGAAGATGGAGCTATTTTCACTCGCATTCTATTCACTTTATTTGCCATTATCTTTATCTATTCAGGCTTGATTTATCAAGTTGAGCACCCAATTAATGCAGCGGGATTTAAAACATTTCTAGATGCTTTTTATTTCTCTGTTGTCACCATGACCACTGTTGGTTTTGGCGATGTTACGCCCATTTCCGAAACAGGCCGCTTGCTCACCGTACTGATGATTTTGACAGGCATTGCTCTAATTCCCTGGCAAATTGGCGACTTAATCCGACGATTGGTCAAAACTTCCACACAAGTAGAAACGCAATGCTCTGGCTGTGGTTTGGCTTTGCATGACCCTGATGCCCAATTCTGCAAAACCTGTGGAACTAGTCTGAGAAAACCATCAACAAAGACATAAAAATGACTCCCTATTTCTAGAGAGTCAATAAGTTCAATTTAAGTTAGTCAAACTGATACCAACTTAACCCAAAAGTGCTTTTGCTCTGGTCACTACGTTGTCCACAGTGTAGCCAAACTTCTCTAGCGCTACGTTACCGGGAGCCGACACACCAAAGCGCTCAACGCTGATCATGTCGCCATCGCTGCCGATGTAGCGGCACCAGCCGAAGCTGGAGGCTGCTTCTACAGCTAAGCGCTTGGTCACGGCTTTAGGTAGCACTGACTCGCGATATGCTGCATCTTGCTCATCAAACAATTCCCAGCAAGGCATGGAGACGACGCGGACGTTCTTGCCTTCTGCCCGGAGTTGCTCAGCGGCCTTGACACAAAGTTGCACTTCACTACCCGTAGCCAGCAAGATCAGGTCAGGGGTACCTTCGCCGCCAGACAGGATGTATGCACCCTTCGACACACCTTCAATGGAGGAGCCATCTAACTGAGGTAGGGCTTGGCGCGACAGAGCCATCAGGGTAGGACGCTTACGCTCTTCTACCGCAACTTTGTAAGCTCCAGAGGTTTCGTTACCATCTGCGGGACGCATAACCAACAGGTTAGGAATCGCCCGTAGAGATGCGATCGTTTCAATCGGCTGGTGAGTAGGACCGTCTTCACCCAAGGCGATCGAGTCGTGGGTCATAACGTAAATTACGCCCGCTTGAGACAGTGCGGAGAGACGAATCGCTGCCCGCATGTAGTCTGCGAAGACCAAGAAGGTGGCGCAGTAAGGAATCAAGCCAGAGTTGTGCAGGGCAATCCCATTACAGATTGCGCCCATACCATGCTCACGCACGCCAAAGCGCAGGTTGCGATTTTCGTAAGCGCCTTTCTGGAAGTCACCCGACACTTTGATGTAGGTGAGGTTGGAGTGGGTCAGGTCAGCGGAGCCACCAATCAACTCAGGCAGAGCAGGAGCGATCGCATTCAGAGTTTTCTCAGAAGTTTGGCGAGTCGCGATCGCTTTGTCTTCGGGAGTGTAAACAGGTAGAGACTTCTCCCAACCTTCGGGCAGTTTGTTGCTAATAAAGCGCTCAAATTCTGCAGCTTCGCTAGCGTACTTGCTTCTGTATTGAGCTAGAACTTGATTCCACTCATCTTCGAGTTGGGCACCGCGCTCTACAGCTTTGCGCCAGTGGTTCAGAGAATCTTGAGGTACTTCAAAGGGTTCGTAGTTCCAACCCAAGTTCTCACGGGTCAACTTGATTTCATCGCCACCTAGCGCCGCACCGTGAACGCCAGCGGTGTTAGCTTTGTTGGGGGAGCCGTAGCCAATGGTGGTGGTGACTTTGATGAAGGAAGGCTTATCGGTGACCTTCTTCGCTTCTTCAATGGCCTTGGCGATGCCATCAAGGTCGGTGTTGCCATCAGCTACGTGCAGCACATGCCAACCGTAAGCCTCAAAGCGCTTCGAGACATCTTCAGTAAAGGAAACGTCCGTAGAACCGTCGATAGAGATATGGTTATCGTCGTAGAGGGCAATCAACTTACCGAGACCGAGGTGTCCTGCCAAGGAGCAAGCTTCGCCGGAAATTCCTTCCATGTTGCAACCATCACCCAGGATGACATAGGTGTAGTGGTCAACCAGGGTGGCATCAGGCTTGTTGAACTTACCTGCTAGATGAGCTTCGGCCATCGCCAAGCCCACACCATTACAAATCCCCTGGCCCAGAGGACCCGTGGTAACTTCGACACCAGGAGTCATGAAGTTTTCGGGGTGACCTGGAGTCTTGGAGTCCAACTGACGGAATTGCTTAATGTCATCCAGCGTCACGCTGTCGTACCCAGCCAAATGGAGTAGGGCGTATTGCAGCATGGAACCGTGACCTGCCGACAACACAAAGCGATCGCGGTTGAACCAGTAAGGATTTTTGGGATTGAACCGCATAAAGCGATCCCAGAGCACGTATGCCATCGGAGCAGCGCCCATCGGCAACCCTGGGTGACCAGATTTTGCCTTTTCTACAGCGTCAATCGCTAGAAAGCGGATGGAATTAATACAAAGCTCGTCGAGTGATTGTTGGGTTGCGACAGCCATAATCTCTATCTAGTTGAACTACGAGTTAGCACTGGACTGGGTGAGCGATCGTGACGTTGCTCCGGGTCACCCTAAGCTTATATACCTACTGAATTACCAATTATGGTAGCTGATAATGGCATTGGATAGGTAATAACTACTAACGCAGAAACCCAGGCGTTTATAGACCTGAGTTACCCCGCGATCCCAAAGACTGGGTTAAATTTTACAAGCTCAGCCAACGTACTTTCTAAATGCTACCGTAACGTTGTGACCACCAAACCCAAATGAGTTGGATAAAGCTACATCAACTTTATGGGATCGGCTGTGATTTGGTACATAGTCCAGGTCACATGCAGGGTCAGGATTTTCCAAATTAATGGTTGGCGGCAGTTGGTCGTGAGCCACAGCCAGAGCGGTTGCCACGCCTTCAATCCCACCGGAGCCACCCAGTAAGTGCCCCGTCATCGACTTAGTGGAGCTGACCGCCACTTTGTAGGCATGTTCGCCCAAAGCAGTCTTAATCGCTGCCGTTTCATTGGGGTCGTTCATGGGAGTGCTAGTGCCATGAGCATTGATATAGCTCACTTGATCCGGCGTAATCCCAGCATCCTTCATCGCCAGTTGAATTGCTCTAGCTGCCCCTTCGCCACCCGGAACCGGAGAAGTCATGTGGTAGGCATCACAGGTCATGCCATAACCAATCATTTCGGCGTAGATACGAGCGCCACGGCTGAGGGCATGCTCTAGTTCTTCGAGCAACAGAATTCCTGCCCCTTCACCCATGACAAAGCCGTTGCGATCGCGATCAAACGGACGACTGGCATGAGCAGGGTCGTCATTGCGAGTAGACAGCGTCCGAGCAGAAGCAAAACCAGCAACTGACAGGGGAGTAATTGCTGCCTCCGCCCCACCGCAGATCATCGCCTGGGCATAGCCACCTTGAATCAACCGGAAAGCATCCCCGATCCCATTAGAACCCGAAGCACAAGCAGTCACCGGGCAAGAGTTAGGGCCTTTGGCACCAATGTGAATCGCGGTTAAGCCCGCCGCCATATTGGCGATCATCATCGGCACCATGAAGGGGCTACAACGATCTGGGCCTTTGGTCAGATAAACTTCCTGTTGGTCTTCCAGAACCTTGATGCCACCGACCCCGGAACCGATGATGACACCCACCTGTTCTGCGTTCAGGTCGTTGATGACAAATTGAGCATCGGCGATCGCTTGTTTACTCGCTGCCACCGCAAACTGAGCAAACCGATCCATCCGCTTCGC
The DNA here is from genome assembly GCF_039962155.1 of Trichocoleus desertorum AS-A10. Lineage (NCBI taxonomy): Bacteria > Bacillati > Cyanobacteriota > Cyanophyceae > Leptolyngbyales > Trichocoleusaceae > Trichocoleus > Trichocoleus desertorum. The sequence continues at coordinate 104,629 of NZ_JAMPKN010000010.1, forward strand.
ATCCTTACGGTCTAAGTACTGGAAGGGATCGAATGCTTTAACTTCTCCCGCAATTCGGCAGTCGTGCCGAGATGCATCAAACAGAGTGATTGGGCCAATGCCATTGCGTCCACTCACCAACCCTTCCCAATACTCTGACAAGGTGTTGCCAATGGGTGTAACCGCGCCGAGACCCGTTACAACAACGCGCTTACGGTCAGAATTTGTCATGATGTAAAATTCAAGGGCTTTCTAGCCCGGAACGCAGAATACAGGTTTCTGAGTTGGCATCTCCCCACCCCCAAGCTTGGTACGGTGCCGAGCTGCCAATGATTTAGAGTCTAAGCTGCTGCTTTGTTGCTGATGTAATCGACTGCGTTTTGCACAGTAGCGATTTCTTCTGCTGCTTCGTCGGGAATCTCAATATCAAATTCTTCTTCTAAAGCCATGACTAACTCCACCGTGTCGAGAGAGTCAGCACCGAGGTCGTTGGCAAAGCTAGCAGCTGGCTTAACTTCACTAGCTTCAACACCCAGTTGCTCGGAAACGATTTTTTGAACTTTAGCAAAGATTTCTTCTTGATTCATGACAACCCCTAGCTTCTTATTTTAGGACTTACTCAGTGGTTTCAGCTTTTGTCAGTGCGCTCTAGAAAAACTTACTCTAGAAAGGCTGTCAAATTACAGATGAATTTGCTGGAATTTGATCCCAGGCAGACATCAGCTCTGAGCATTTCCTATCTTATCTGAAAGCGCGACGGCGATCGCGTTAGATGGGCGCTTTCCCCAACTGACACATTCCGAGCCAAAACTCAACGAAAAGTTAACCTCTGTCCCCACAGTCCTCAGCCGAAAAAGCGATGATAGAAGGGTCAGTCGCGAGTTAGCTCCTCAATCCTAGGCAGATCTAGGCAGACCTAGCTAGACCTAAGTTGAAGTTTGCTGGAGCTGAACACCCACTCAGTCACGCTTAGCTATGCCATCTCCGTCTTTGAAGTACGCTTATTTTCCCGGCTGTGTGGCTCAAGGAGCCTGCCGAGAACTTTACCTCTCGACCGCAGCCTTAACTAGCGCTTTAGGAATTGAACTAGTCGAATTAAAAAAAGCTTCCTGCTGTGGTTCCGGTACGTTTAAGGAAGAATCTGCTCTCTTAGAAGACAGTGTTAATGCTCGGAATATTGCTCTAGCAGAAGAATTAAATCTACCGTTACTCACTCATTGCAGCACTTGCCAAGGAGTGATTGGTCATGTAGATGAACGGTTAAAAAAATCCCAACAAAACAATCCTGACTACATCGACCAAATCAACGGTTTACTGAAGCAAGAAGGCTGCTCACCTTACAAAGGCAGCACTGAAGTCAAGCATCTATTGTGGGCTTTGGTAGGAGACTACGGCCTAGAAGCACTGCAAGCCAAAGTGACCCGTAAGCTAGCAGGTCTGAAGTGCGCCGCCTTCTATGGCTGCTACCTCCTGCGTGCCCAAACTTCGATTCCCTTCGATGACCCCTTCCAACCAGAGTCGATGGAAAACGTGTTCCGGGCGATCGGCGCGACACCGATTTATTACCGAGGCCGCACTCAATGCTGCGGTTGGCCGCTCTCTAGTTACGCCACCGATCAGGCGTTTCAGATGGCAGGCAACCATATTCAGGACGCGATCGCCTCTGGAGCCGATTGTTTGGTCACGCCCTGCCCTTTGTGCCACCTCAACCTCGACTCTCGCCAACCAGAGGTCGAACAAGTAATTGGGCAGAAATTGGGCTTGCCTGTTTTACACCTTCCTCAACTAGTTGCCTTGGCTTTAGGAGTGGCCCCAGAAAAGTTGGGCTTAAACCATCACATTGTTTCCACTCGCTCAGTTTTGGAAAAGCTTGGTTTCTAGAGCAATAATTTCTAGCTAATTTCCTACGTTTTGTAACGAGCGTTTTACAAAAAGAAGAGATATTAACCCCTAAAAAGGTCTTTGAGAGGCTGCCAAAACCTTGCCCCATCAAGCTTTATCGCAAAATATTGCCACTATTAGGGTGTGTATTAAATTCTTTGAATTTTTGCTGCCTTTCTCAGAAGCGATCTCTGGCACTGCGGTAAACTTGGCGTTGATTCTAGAGTCTTAGTTCTAAGACTTGCTGGTCTGCTTTACCGCAGATGTTGCAAGGCATTGAACACCTAGTTTGGAGTCTTTATTCAATGTCTCATTCTGTCAAAATTTATGACACCTGCATTGGGTGTACTCAATGCGTCCGGGCTTGCCCTACTGACGTTCTAGAGATGGTTCCCTGGGACGGCTGCAAGGCTGGTCAAATTGCTTCGTCTCCTCGTACCGAGGACTGTGTGGGTTGCAAGCGGTGCGAAACTGCTTGTCCTACTGACTTCCTCAGCATTCGAGTTTATCTCTCTAATGCTGAAACAACCCGGAGTATGGGTTTGGCCTACTAGAAACTGACATTAAACGCATCATTTTTTTATCCTGCGTTTATCGATATACTTGGGTTCAAAAAACAGGGGAGGTGTTCAGCCTCCCTATTTTTTTGGTAACTTTACGTGCCTAGACGAGCTATCTATCCCGTTTGCAGCCCAATCAAGGCGTAGATCACTTTTTGGTTTCAGTACTTGATGAAGCACTGTTGATCGTTAAAGACTGTTATATTCGCGTTTTATCTGTCTCAAGAGGCGATCGCGCGATCGCACTACAGCCAGAGCGCTGAAAGGCAGATGGCACCTAAACCGTAATCGCTTGGCAGGAGTTGTGGGTTAAATGTGCGGAATTGTTGGCTATATCGGTACCCAAGCAGCAAGTGACATTTTGTTAGCAGGGTTACAGAAACTGGAGTATCGCGGCTACGATTCTGCAGGGATCGCAACCGTCTTGGAAGGCGAGATCCACTGCGTCCGCGCCAAGGGCAAGCTACACAACCTTCAAGAAAAACTCGAAGGCATTGAGAACCCAGCCCAGCTTGGCATCGGCCACACCCGTTGGGCCACTCATGGCAAGCCAGAAGAGTACAATGCTCACCCGCACATGGATACAGCTCATCGCCTAGCGGTGGTGCAAAACGGCATTATTGAGAATTATCGGGAATTGCGAGAAGGATTAATTGCTAGAGGCCATACCTTCCGCTCTGAAACTGATACAGAAGTAATCCCGCATCTGATCGCTGAACTGCTTGAGAAGCTCAAAGCTGAGCCTAGTTCGATGCCTGCGTTGGCCCAGCATTCGCCTTTACTAGAGGCTGTGCGCCAAGCAGTCAACCACTTAGAAGGAGCCTTTGCGATCGCGGTAATTAGCGCTGACTTCCCCGATGAACTGATTGTGGCGCGGCAACAAGCCCCCCTATCCATCGGTTTCGGTCAAGGGGAATTCTTCTGCGCTTCCGATACACCCGCTTTAGTTCCCCACACCCGCGCCGTCTTGACTCTGGACAATGGCGAACTGGCACGTTTAACGCCCTTGGGAGTTGAGGTGTATAGCTTTGGGGGCGATCGCTTGCGGAAAACCCCTCGCACTCTCAACTGGAACCCTGTCATGGTAGAAAAGCAGGGCTTCAAACACTTCATGCTCAAGGAAATCTACGAGCAACCAGGAGTGGTGCGGGCTTGCCTGGAAGCCTACTTAGACACCAGTTGGAGCCCTGAATCTGCCACGTCACCCATTAAGCTCAACCTGTCCCCGGAACTCTATAGCGATTTGAAACAGGTGCAAATTGTCGCTTGTGGCACCAGTTGGCACGCCAGCTTAGTAGGTAAATACTTGATCGAGCAGTTGGCTGGCATCCCAACAATGGTGCAGTATGCCTCCGAGTTCCGCTATGCTCCTTCGCCTCTGACCCCCAACACCCTCACCATTGGCGTGACTCAGTCGGGCGAAACAGCAGATACCTTAGCCGCCTTGGAGATGGAAAAGCAGCGACGGGCTGGGCAATCCCCTCGGTTTGAGGCACGCTTGCTCGGTATCACCAACCGTCCCGAAAGCTCTTTGGGCCACATGGTGCCTCAGGTAATCGATACCCATGCTGGGATCGAAATTGGGGTCGCTGCCACAAAAACCTTTGTGGCGCAGTTAATGGCGTTCTACGCTCTGGCTTTAGATTTGGCGTATCACCAACAAACCCTATCGCCCGCTCGTCTAGAGCAAATCTTGTTAGGGCTACGGCAACTTCCGGCGCAAATCGAGCTAATTCTGGAAAGCCAAGAGCGTTACATCGAAGAATTGGCCCACGACTTTGCAGAAACTCAAGACTTTATTTTCTTAGGACGGGGGATCAACTTCCCGATCGCCCTAGAGGGAGCTTTGAAACTTAAGGAAATCAGCTACATTCACGCTGAGGGTTATCCTGCTGGGGAAATGAAGCATGGACCGATCGCACTACTAGATGCCAAAGTGCCTGTCGTCGCGATCGCCACACCAGGTTTGGTTTACGAAAAAGTGCTCTCCAATGCTCAAGAAGCGAAAGCCAGAGATGCCCGCCTCATCGGTGTGACTCCCTTAGAGGCCAGCGAATCTGCCGAAATTTTCGATGACTTGCTGCCTGTGCCAGTTGTGGAAGAGTTACTCTCGCCGATTTTGGCTGTAATTCCGCTACAGTTGCTGGCCTATCACATTGCGGCCCGTCGCGGCTTAGACGTAGACCAACCTAGAAACCTCGCTAAATCTGTGACGGTCGAGTAAGTGGTTGCTTGAGCAGAAGTTTGCCCTGCCATCTTTTAGGCTGATAATAAGGCACTCAACTGTTACTTCCTTCATGGCTTCCATCGCCCGCAAAAACTTGTTTGAGGATATTCCTCGATTCCTGGTGGCTCAGGCTGGCATCATGTTTGCAGTCAGCCTTGTCACCATTCAGACTGGAATTCTCAGAGGGTTTACTCGTTCTACCACCCTCTTAATTGACCAATCTCAGGCTGATATTTGGGTTGCTTCCAAGGACATGGTGCAGATTGAGCTGACGCTACCCCTGGCAGTGGATCAGCTTAGGGTCGCGCAACAAGTACCAGGCGTAGGGCGAGCGGAAGCCTTGATCTTTAGGCCAGGCATTTGGCGTAACTCTCAAGACGAGATTGCGCCAGTCCGAGTCGTCGGCTTTGATCCTCAAGGACAGTTATTTTCTCCCCAAAACATCACCCAAGGCAGCCTCAGTGCCCTCAAGCAGCCTTTTTCGGTGATGGTGGATGAAACCAATGCAGATTCTCTGAATCTCAAAACCCTTAATGCTCAAGGCGCGATCGGCTCGCTTCCGGCTCGACTCGTTGGTCTCACTCGCGGCACTCAGTCAATGGTGTCTAGTAGCTTCCTATTTACCTCTTTAGAAAATGCCAATGCCTATATAAACTCCCCCATCCGTTCTAACCTGCAATGCCGATCACAGACTGGCTCCGAGGAGGTGCAATGCACCAACACCTATGAAACAGCGCCTGCTGACACTGGCTCGGTCAATCCTGCGCCTGCGGCCCCCCGTCGCCTGAATTTAGGCGACCCCATCACTTATATTTTGATTCGGGCTCAACCCAACCAAGATCTAGCAATTCTCAAAAAACGGTTAGAAGCGACTCTGCCCAATACCCATGCCTATACACGAGCCGAAATGATTGCCAAAACCCGTAATTATTGGCAAAAACGTACGGGCATTGGCTTTGTCCTCGGGCTAGGAGCTGCTGTTGGCATCATTGTGGGGATCGTGATTGTGGGCCAAATTCTGTACTCCTCTGTCTCGGATCACCTACGAGAGTTCGGAACTCTCAAAGCGATGGGCGCGTCAGATTGGGTAATCTACAGCGTGATTGTCGAGCAAGCCTTATGGATGGCCGTTTTGGGTTACCTGCCTAGCTTAGCCCTGTGTCTTGGAGTCGGCACATGGACATCGGCAACTCAGGGGATTCTGATTTTAATTACACCCGCAACAGCCTTGGGAGTTTTCGGCATCACGGTAGTGATGTGTGTCAGCTCTGCCCTGTTCGCGATTCAGAAGGTGACTCGGGTTGACCCCGCCATCGTGTTTAAGGCATAACCTTAAACTTCCCGAGGGGAATACGGAGAACTTAGAGAACCTGGATACACTAGATAGTATGGCTCTACAGCGATGAAATCTGGATTCGGCGTTTAAGCACCTGAATCTACCAGTGCATCGTTGTCCAAAGTTCGCACTCCACTCCTTTCCATTTAACCAATGTTGATTAGAAACCTAAGCGGATGACTGCTTCTCAAATTCGTTTCGCTGAATATGCCCAGCTTCAGAGTCAGGTTGCTTCTACCGCAATAGGCTCTACCCAAATTAAAACCAATGCCATTGCTGCCCGTGGGGTGGAAATGGTATTCCAATCCGGTGCTGAACGCTTCTATGCCCTGAAAGATATTGATCTCGATATCCAGAGAGGGGACATTTATTTGCTGATGGGTCCTTCTGGATCTGGAAAAACTACGCTGCTCTCTATCCTAGCGGGGATCTTAACACCTAGCCGCGGCAGTGTTCACTTGTTAGGGCAAGAAATTACAAGAATGTCTCGCACCCAACTATCCCAGTTCCGCTTGGAAAATATTGGTTTTATTTTTCAAGGATTTAATCTGTTTCCCGCCCTGACTGCTCTTGAGAATGTGGAATTAGCACTTAAGGTCAAAGGTCTTCGAGGACGCAATAACCGTCGCCAGCAGGCTCAAAGCTTGCTAGAACAGGTGGGGCTGCAAGATAAAGTAAAGTTACTGCCTCGGGAGCTATCGGGTGGCCAACAACAACGAGTGGCGATCGCACGAGCTTTAGCAGGCGACCCACCCCTAATCATGGCGGATGAACCTACTGCGGCTCTGGACTCTCGCAGTGGTCATGCGGTGATTGAGTTGCTACGAAACCTTGCCAAAGAGGGGGGTCGTACAGTGCTGATGGTGACTCATGACCCACGCATTATGGATGTGGCAGACCGAGTGGTGAACTTGGAAGATGGCATGCTCGATCAGCGATATGCTGCCTAGCCCTTCGTTGTAGTTCAAGCTATTTAAAACTAGATAGGGGCACAGAATGCTGCGCCCCTACCCGTAATTTATTCCATAAAGTTTGTCGAGAACCTAGTGCCTGTTGCTGCTCCAGTTACGGAGATAGCAGGTTGGCCTCGTCATATTTTCTGTCAACCTCTTTATTAAGTGAGGCTTGGTGTATTAAATGCCAATTGGCTGCTTTGCTATGTCTGTATTCTCCCTGGTAGGCAGGGCGATCGCATAGCGGCAATCTACCCAGTTACCCCTGGGGATCATCCCCAATAGGGTTTTACAGAAACTAGCGGTAGTTTCAAGGTGGAAGTCGTGCTAAAGCGTCTTCTGGACTGCTTGAGCGATTTCGGTCAAGGTGTCAGCAACGGAGCGGGGTTGCCAATTCAATTCGCGTCGGGCTTTAGCAGCATCGACACGCACACAGCGATCGTAGACATAGTGAACTCGCTCTCGACTTAGGGGTGGTTGCCAGGAGAACAAGCGACCAAGGGGGTCTAAGATATTCCCCACTAGCCTAACCAGAGCTTTGGGAGCCTCGGCGGGAGCAGCAATCCCAGCTTGCTGACCAACAATTTGGAACATTTCTCGTGTGGTCAAATCCCCAGCGGAAATAATGTAGTGCTCTCCGGTTGGCGCTTTCTCGGCGGCTAAGAGCATCGCCATCGCTAGGTCATCGACATGCACTACACCCGTGACGCGATCGCCCCCTGCCCAAAGCTTCAGTCCACCTTTGAGAAACTGCCGCAGTACCGGAATAAAGTGCGGATCATCTGCACCAAAAATTCCAGAGGGCATGACACTCACGACGGGTAGCCCTTGCTGGGCCATCTGGTCCACGAGTACTTGCGCGTCATATTTAGTGCGATCGTAGGCCGAAGAAAAATCTTTTTGGGTGCGTTGGAAGGTTTCATCCACCACTTGCCCTTGAGTGTCGCCAAACACACCGATGGTGCTGCAATAGACGATTTTGGTCACGCCCATTTCTTTCGCCACTTCCATGACGGCACGAGTCCCCGTCACATTCACGCGCTCCATTTCAGCCGCATTGACTAAACCTAACTCTACATAGGCAGCCGTGTGAAATACCGTGTCTACCCCTTGCATGGCGGTACGTAAGGCTTCGCGATCGCTGAGGTCGCCATACACAAGTTGCACTTGAGCGTCAGATAGGCGCGACAAATTGCTCGATTTGCGGACCAGCCCTACTACTTGGTCACCACGCTGTTCCAATAGACGAACCAGGTGAGATCCGGTAAAGCCATTTGCTCCGGTGACTAGCGCCTTCATAATGCTTTTTCGTAGATGCGGTACGTCTTATAAATCTTGCCACCTGACGCTTCAATCAGCTTGCGCGATGGAAAGTTATCTTCGTAAACCCAGGACAGTTCAGCTCGCTGATAGGGTTTCCCCTTCTGGATACCACCGCTCATGCCCAAGTAAATTAAGGCAAGAGGCACCATTTTGCGACGGTATTCAGGCAAAGAACAGATAGCAATGACTCGGCCTTGGTTAATCTGGCGACGATACCAGAGAAACTTAAGAATCCCTAGCCAATTGAGCTTGCCGCCCACCTGTTTGAGGGGAATATTGTAGTCGGGCAAGCCCATAAAGAACCCAATCATTTCGCCGTTATATTCCGCGATCGGGAATACGTCTGGATCAACTAAGCTTTGCAGCTCTTTAGCTTCTTCCAGAAATTCTTCTTGGGTGCGGGGTGTAGAACTCCAGTTGCCTGCAAAGGCGGTGGTAAATAAACGGTAGAGGCTGAGGCAATCTTGCTCAAAACCTTCCCCTTTCGTTCGCAACGGTCGGAAGGTTACCCCGGATTTGCAAGCAATACGATACGCTTTCTCGAACTCGGTCGGTAAAGGCTTGTCCAAAGGAAAGTTGTAAGCGTAGGCATCTTTAGCCTTCTGCCAACCCAACCGCTCGGCAAATTCAGGATAGTGAGCAGGGTTGTAAGGCATCATCACCATGGGTGGTGAGTCAAAGCCATCGACTAACCACAAACAACTGTTGTGAGTCGAGAGATCGATGGGGCCACGCACAGCCGTCATGCCTTGTTGACGCAACCAGTCAGAGGCGGCATCGAGCAGTGCTTGAGCGATCGCAAAATCAGCAATGCACTCAAAAAAACCAAACAACCCAATCTGCTGCCCTTCTCGCTCGATCAGGCGCTGGTTCACTGCTGCTACCACACGCCCTACCGCCTCTGGCCCTTTGGCTCCCTGAGTGACTGCGATAAACGGTTGCAGTTTACCGTATTGCAGGAAGGGATTGCTGGGTGAGAATTGCTTGGCAGTACTGCTGCGTAAAGGCGGTACCCAGTTCGGATCATTGGCATAAACTCGCGTTGGCACATCCAGAAACAGGTCTTGCTCTGCTGGAGTTGTGACCGCCCGAATCTGATACGTCGAAGCCTGAGTAGCCACCATTTTTTAACTTTTGAAACTAAAGATTTTATGGCAAGGGCAGAGTATTTTTCTACCCTCGCAGCATTTTATCGAACTAAGCACTAATGGTGGGTTTATACAGCACATTTCGAGTTGCCACTAACCCTGCCACCAATCGATCCATTTCCTCTTTGGTATGGAGGGCGTTGACAGTCACCCGCAAACGGGGCTTGGCAATAAACCAGATCGGAGAAACCCAAATGCCGTAGTTTTCTAGCAACAACCGACCAAATAGCTTCGGGTTGATTTCGGACGGCAGAATGATGGGAACAACGTTGGTTTCACCAATCGCCAGAAAATCTTGCTCAGCCAAGCGCGATCGCAAGTAAGCCGTATTTTCCTGCAACTGACGTACCCGTTCTGGCTCCCGTCGCACTATTTTGATGCTCTCTAGCGCAGCAGCGGTGAGCGGTGGGGGAAGAGAAATGGTGCCGATTGAGGTGGGTGACACATTCAGTAACGGCTTCAGCTCGGCTACGTGACTACTAATCGCTGCTCCAGCCGACGCCGCAAACTTAGAGAAGGTCGTCATGATCAGCGGCACCACACCCCGCTCGATCGCTTGCTGAGGGGTGAGATTGAAGTGCTCATAGATACCTCGCCCAGTGGCACCGATCGCACCACTGGCATGGGCTTCATCCATCATTAAGACGCTGCCTTCGTAATTCTGCATCACGTCGAGAATGTCGGGCAGGGGAGCAATATCGCCATCCATCGAGAACACTGCATCCGAGACCACCATGATGCGGTCTTCAGGTCTAGCATAACGGCGCAGTTTGGTGGCCAAATCGTTGACATCGCAGTGGCGGTAGGCACGCACTCGCACACGCGGGCTATGACCAAATAGTTTGCCAGAGCGAGTCCCCGCATTCGAGATCGCAGACACAATGCAACCGTGGTTCAGGACATCGGTGAGAATTAATGTTTCTCGTGTATGCTGAAAACCGGGCACAGGAATGGCTAGATGACAGAAAGCATCCATGAGAGCCTGCATTGCCATCCAAGCATTCAAGAAGAGTTGGGTGTGAGCCAGATGCTTAAACTCAGAGATTTCATCTTCGAGCTGCCGATGCAAATCAATGCGACCACTCAAGACGGAGCAAGAACTGTTGGAAGTGCCATATTGCAGAATGCTATCGATCGCCGCCTGTCTCACGGAATCTGCTTGAACCAACCCCAGGACATCATTAGTGCAGAAGGTTAAAGCTGTGCGGCGATCGCCTGTTTTGGCATCTTCAAGTTCAACTAAATTTCCTTGCTTGGCGTGGCAGATGTATTCATCCGGTTCAAGTTCGCTCTCATACCAGCGCTGAACATATTCTTTAATAACTTGCACAGTAAACTCCCCTCACCTTATTCCCAGATAGTCTATCGTCTCTGGCATAACAGTGTATTTTCCTAGCAAAGTACCCCTCATCCAGGTCTAATACAACACCAAATGCAAGGAATCCAGAGCGTCTGGACTACTTCATGCAACCAACTTGTTTGTGACCCAAAGTCCTGGGTAGAGGCTAGAGTACAGTTCCGGATTACATCTGTTTGAGGAACGGCTGGTATAGTTGCCTTCATCCGACTGGGCTTTCTGTAGTTAGTTCGGCTGGGCTAGAAGCCATAGCCTTAGAGAAAGAAACAAGCTTGTCTGAGTTCCCACTTTCGGGATCTGGTGATTGACTAGATTTTTGCACAAATTGCTCGTACTGCCGGACAATTAATCGTTGAACTGCAATGATGGCTGGGTTTACTTCCACATAGCGACGTTGTGGATTATCCAGGTAACGACGCTGCTCACTCTCCATCATCTCAATATCTTGATTGAGAAATTTCATGAACACGTGCTGCTCCAGCAAGGGTTGTAGCACAGGCTCCAGCGATCGCAAAAACCACTTGGGCAACTTCACACGCAGAAAGAACAAGGCAAAGGAAGCGCTTTCTGTAGGGCCCATCGGCAATCGCATCAGATAGAGGCTAGAAACGCCCTCCAACGAGCTTTGATAGTGCGGATAACGATATTCTACTGAAACGGTTTTGGTCGTCACCTGCTCAGCTTCCTCGGCTAAGCCCAAAAATTTCGCCAGCTTGCCTTTGTAAGACACCCGATAGTCGGCACAGACGCTATTCTCAGTTTCTCGCAAGCTGGTCAAGATGGGGTCGAACCAACCCTGCAAATTTTCATGTAAAAACCCATGAAATACATCCATTGAGTTTTCGTTGCAGATAGAGAAATGAGATTTAAAGTGTCCGGTGACTGGCACCATGAAAAAGTCGGGGTGATCAAACTCTCGAATCTCCGGCGGAGAACAAGTAGCTGCCAGAGCTGGATCACCGGGAAAAATCCAAATGATGTTGTACTTTTCTTGAATGGGGTAGCTGCGGGCTTGAGCACAGGGTAATTTTTGTTCAGGGGGGAAATAAGGAATTTTTACGCAGTCCCCTTGGTCATCAAACTCCCAGCCGTGATAGCGACAAGCCAAATTAGTGCCATGCACTTTACCTTTGTGCAGCGCTACACCTTTATGGGGGCAGGCATCTTCTAGGGCATGGAGCTGGCTTGTGGCATCTCGATAAACCGCGATCGCTTGCTGCCAAATCTTGACGGGCATCACCTCATTCGGCTTCAGCTTATTAGCCCAGCCGACCGCATACCAATAGTCAGGGTTGATGCCAACTTCTCGCACTGCATTCCGCACTGTCTGCCCTTTTAAGGCTGTCGTCAATTCCATTCACTGTGCCCCTCTGCCTGTACTGCCTACCCTCGGAACTTGTTGAGCTTTTGCACCCTTAGTTCATCAATCTTTCGTCCATCCCTAGGTGAGTGACTGAATCTAAAGTAGCTTGCTAACGTTCCCCGATGGATTACGCCTATTTAGAGTTATAGCCGCAAAGATCGAATTATTTGTATCTTAGATTCTGCGGCTCAATAGCGCGATCCCAAGCTTCTGTGGCTTGTATGAGTAGGCTTGCTGGCATCCGTCTTTAAGGCAGGTTCTGCTCTCGTCGCCGCAACTCGCTGAGAAACTCGATCGCCACTCTCTCTAACCAACGTTGAGCGATCGGTTCGATAAATTTGTCTAAGGGATTCAAATCAACCACATACGGCCCTACTTGCACCCCTACTGGCTCTAGATGTTTGCCAGGTAACTCCTTGCACAGTAACGACAGTGGGCGCTTCTGGAGCTGCCGAAAGAACCATAAGACATCGCTGTTTTTCTGGATTTCTTCGCTTCTGTCTTTATCTCCTAGATTTCCTGCGACCGTATCGTTTTTGAAAGAAATCAGAGCCGTCAGGTTAAACAGGCTGCTAGACGCAACGCAGCATTGAGTTTGTTCGCGAGTAGGCAGTACCCCCAACTTGAGCTTGTCTAGCCAACGAGCCACAGCCCGGATGGGAATGGCGCTTTCGGTATCGCTGATGTCAGGGGCTAGTAGCAAGGAAGGCTGACCTTTAATCGAAATCTTCTCTGGTGGCACAATCTCGGCGATCGCGCGCTCAATCCGGGCCGCTTCTTTGGCGTTGACACACTGCTGCACCACTTCTTGCCAGCGATCGCCGCTCAAAAATTCCAATAGCGCCACATACTTGCAACCCAAGCTATGTCCCACCCAAGAATATTTAGAATTTTCTTGATAAATCTTGTGTTGATAGCCGTAGCGTTGGGCCAATGCAGTTAATTCTGTACGTAACGTATTTTGCTCGGCAAATAAACTAGCAGCGATCGACCAATGCCGAAAACTAAACCGAAAAGGCAAAGCCACAATCGTATAGCCTTCCTCAAATAATTTTCTTAAGAAGTAGCGATAGAAAATAGTTGGAAAAGTTCCAAAGAAAGCGCCTCCAATAAACTGAACCACACCTTTTGGCTCAGGATGCAGTGCCACCCAACTAAAAGAAATAGGTTGAAACTTAAACTCAGCTTGCATCCAAACAACCTCTCATTTCAGAAGAAATCAAAACTCAAGCATGAAAATTTGGCCCCTTAATTAAGAGGCTTTTTAAGTAGAAGGCTACTGACTAGAAAGATGATAAAATCGGTTAGTCAGTAGCCAAATTCAAGCGTTACTCTGCTATTGACGAAATTCAGGAACTCTCAGCTGCGATCGCTCTATTTCTAGGATTCTTTGGGCTTGTCTTTAGAGTCTGCATACTCGATCGAGTTAAGAGCTTTTCCACTAGCCAGAGGCAGCGCATAAGCAATTTGATCAAAGTCCAAAGGCTTGCCAGGTTCAAGCGCATTAGGCAAGAAGGTGCCGCGAATTTCTGGGCTGAGTAGCACTTTTACAGGTGCTTTGTTCTTAGAAGGTGTGACATTAACCAGAGCGGCATAACCCCGAATTTCGAGTTGCGGATCAGGATTGCCAAGAATGCCATTAGCGAGATCTGGCAGAAGTTGCACCGAGGCAGTTTGACCCGCAGGCAAATCAAACTCACCGATATACTTTCCTACCTTCTTGTTGCCTGTATCAACACGCTTAACATCCAATTTGATATTGGGGTCAAAAGCGATGTCATAAACCAAAATGGTATTCGCTTCTAGCAGTCTGGGCTTGGGATTAGGATTCGCTTTGGTTGGCAAGCTGATGTAAAACTCAATCTGGAGCTTGAGATCTTCGGTTTCTAAGTTGGTTACTGTTAGGAAATAGCCCTGAACAACTCGACGTGCAACTTCATCTGTGACAGGGTTAGAAGGCTTGCGAGGTGCGATCGCTTTGACTAATAGTTCAAAAGTCGATACTTCCATGATTACTTCTCCTGATGTAGGCTTGATTTTTGTTTGGTCGCTTACATCAGTAACCTACAAACAGGAATTAAGTTTTTCCGCCCAAGTATTTAGAAATGTGCAAAGAATTTCTATCAGCTTCACCTATGAAAGATTCATGTATTAATTATTTTTTCAACATAGGTGAGTAATTAGATTGAATAACACCCAAATGAGTGATTTCTATTCCTTAGAAGTCTCTAATGGTGGGTGCTGAGATAAGTTGATGAGTAGCATCGCATATTTACCTGCTCGTTGAGGTTGCTGATTCAACCCTCAGTTACAATCGCGATCGCAAAGCCAAAGGTTATGCCCAAGCCAACATTTTGAGGTGTCGAGCTTGTTGAGTTGAAGTGCGATCGCCCTCTCAAACTGCAATCACTACGCTGCCAAAACCTGAGCAACCGTTAGCTTCAAAGCGGGAAACGTTGGAGACTGAATGATAGATTCATCGGTAAAGACTGCCTCATCATAACGACCTTCATTCAACTGGCAGATCGTTACCTTTGCCTCTAACGGATCAACAATCCAATATTCAGGAATTTCTAAAACACTATACTCGCTGTACTTAGCCCGATAATCTGCCGACTTGTTAGAGCTTAACTCCCCTTCGACGAGGTCATAACGGGTTCCTGTACCATCGTCATAAGCGAGATAGTCTGCAAAGCTAAACTTTTGGGTAATCGTGGTCATGGCAGTTAACCTACGGTTCCCTTACCTTTTCTGAATGACTACACAGTGGGTTTAGAGAGACTGATGGGCGATACTGGATTCGAACCAGTGACCCCTTCCGTGTGAAGGAAGTGCGCTACCGTTGCGCTAATCGCCCGCGGACTGGGTTGTCGGTCTATGCAAGTTTCTTTTATGCAAGAGGTATGCAAGTTGTATGCCTGTATACCGCACCTTGCTTAACCCATAGAGAGCTATTGTATCAGGTTTTGCCTGAAGAATTGCATAGGAGACTTATTCCTTCTTTAACTCTCAGTGACGAAGCCACAAACCTCTAGCATCATTGCTGGACTAATGACTGAACTGGATCTTAGTGCTTACCGTTACCTCTCAGTTCTCTAACTAGACTCCACACTGATCTAACGAACTTGGATGTTGCTAAGACTAACTCAAGCACATCGCCTGATTTACTAGCCATCACTATTTACTCCTCATTGTTGGCAACCATCGAAAATAATAGTGAAAACCATCTTAATAAGAGTAGTACTTACTCCATAGCAACAATGATAGCTTCTGGGTGTTGGTTTCTTTAAAGATAATGTCTAGAGGAAACTAGGTAAGTATTAAAGTTTTAGAGCCTATTTATGCACCCATCAACATTTTTTCTGGATGTCAATAGTCAAACAGTATAATGATTGCATACTGCTAATATCTATGAGTTTTACTAGAAATATACTTTAAAGATATTCAAAATAGACAAACTCAATTTTTAAGATGAAGGCGTAATTGAAGACTATTATCTATTATAAATGAGCTGAGAGTGTGATTTTAAGCACATCTTAGTCTTCTAGAGTCTTATACTGAAATTGTTTCTTTACCTGAACGCTATGATGATGCACCAATTGTAGATAGCTGAGACGAAGCGCAGCACCAAGACACTATTAAATATCCTATTTTTTCCCATTCTGGTTTCAAGTTGTCACAAACCATATCGCTTATATCTCTATTACTATATGTACTCTCAACTTTCTTTATAATGCGAGTTCCCAATCCTAAAGTGACACAACATTGACATGATGAGGGTTGGGCACAGACTTGTTGCTCTAAGCAGGTTGATGATATTTGCATATTTCCACTACTAAACTCCCTTGCAAAGTTAATCCAATATTTTCTAAATTCCGTATTAGGAGGTTCCTTTAGAATCTTTTCTAGCTTTAAGTCCTTCTTGAAATCCAGGTAAATCCTGGACTCCAAAAATTGCGAGCTTTCTAAGGTATCAAGAAACAAAAGAGCGGTTTTCTTATTAGGATCATGGCTAAAAACTTTCCTATAGATTGACGTTGGAACTAAGTTTTCAACTGCTCGAACACCAATTGCAATAGCATCACATAAAGGTTGATTCTTATCATTAATTTTAAGCACACTTGCCGCAGTATCACCTACACTAGATTTCGGCGTCTCTCTATCACTATCAAGTAGGCAAAGACAAAACCTTTCCTTTGAACCTTGTATAATATTAAAGGCTTTATCAGTATTTCGACCACCACCGCTTCTAGCATCAAACTTAATAGAAACACCACTCCAGTTATTCCACTTCAAGTAAGCATTTACTATCCGATGATAGAGCAAAATATCGTCATGGTCTTCTGCAAGAAGAATCGTTTTATCAAGGATTGAGAAATCAGTGAAATATTTAAATGAAGCTCTAATTACTTTAGATTTTTCTGTCTCTAAAACTTCTAGCGTGTCCTCAAACACAATTTCTACGGATAAATTGATTCTATTTAAATACTCTTTAGTAGTCGGCAAGTCCTCATAAAGCTTCCGATAAACGCTGCGAGCTCTCATTGAAAGCTGCTCACAGTTGACTAAAAATTTAATAACCTCTCTTTGACCAAAAACCATGTGCTTACCCAATCTTCTAGCATCAGCTATGAGATCCAAGGCATCCACAACATTCAAATTTTGATTAATTCCACTAATTAAAGATGGATCAAGTACTAGAAGCATTATGGTCTTTTAGATCATGTCAGGTTCAAAAAAGCCTAGAGGCCAATTATCCAAAAATCCTTCTTCATCATATGAAGCAGTTCTTATACTTACAGGCTCGTTTGATTTTTGCTTATCAAAAAGAACAACGTTAACATTGTCTTTATCAAAATCACCGTTTGCGATGCGATGCCCCATTCTATTAATAAGAGTTTCACTATGAGTTTCAATAATTAGTCGTAGATCAAGACTTGAGCTTTTCGCTGTGTTGATAGCTGCGATAAAAGAGTCCGCTAGAAGTGCCTGAAGCTTTGGATGTAAATGCAGTTCAGGTTGTTCTATTGCAAAAGTAATTGGATATCGTGAGCGGACCCCAGACCTATTGGGTTTTCTTCCTAACCACCATAACTGAGTCAAAATCGGAAGGATTTGAGAGAAACCGAAACCTGTATCAGCTAAATTGATTCCGGAGCTCATACCCCCTTCCTGAATTCTTAGTGAAACATGATCACCAGAAGGACGAACAGATACCGAAAAACCAAAATGCTTTTCAGTCCACGTCGCAAAATCCCTTCTTTCAGCCTCTGTTAAATTTCTAATAAACATGGCAAGGTTTTTGCCTTGAGAATCAACCTCACCAACAGCTAAGTCTTGAGAGCGATAGTAACGCTCTGCTGTAGCTCGAACTGGTCCTATATAGCTTACGTTACGTGAGAAATAAGACAAATAATCATCACAAACCAGCATTATACTTAATAAAAAATTTGCAATTATTAAATCCCTTAGGCACTTAAAGTCATCACTATCTTCACTCCATTCTTCAATTTTCTTCTTCCATGTTTTTCCACCTCTATTTGTACTCTTCATACTAGCCAGCATAGCTTTTGAAGAGCCTAGACCAAAGCCTTTGATTAAAAATCCTAGCTGTTCTTGACTTGTTTTATGGTGTACTAACTTTTGGACTATCTCTTTTAAATCATTTATATGAATTGATTTATTTCTAATATAATAACTGGAGGAATAATAAGAAGCATCTATGGTTTCATCTTCATCACCCAACCTGAATATTTGCGGTAGAAACCCGTTGGCCTGATCTGCTTTTAATCGTATACCTCGATTCAAAATATTGCTTTCATTAACTTTAAACTCAGTAACTTCTCCAGACAAATCAATTTCAATTGAAATCTTATGACCTGCGGCCAATATTTCAATTCCTTTACATATTGTAGTGTTCTTACGTTTCTCCTCTGTTGTCATTTTTAATTCAATTTCTATGTCTACATCTTCTATTAATGTTACTGCTCTATAAAATAAATAACGGTTGTGACTATGGTCATCATTAGGGGAGGATTTTGGAAGTTTGAAGTGATAACCGAAGCATATTTCTCTTGCAGAACTCTTGTTGTTTAACGCTTCATTAAAACCACCGAAATCCACAAGATCTCCATACCATAGTATTGGACCTGTAGTTCTAGTGGCTACACTTTGCTTCATTAAAGGAAAAGAGCGCAGAAAAGTACTTTTACCTGAGCTATTACTTCCTAGGAGGAAGGTAACAGGCTTTACTTTTATAAAACCTGTATTTTGCAGATTCCGTAAATTTTTAATTCTGATAGCTTCCATATTTAATTTGGCTAAGAATTACAAAGATTGATCTAGTCTTGGCTTGCTTGTTTAGCAAGTAAAACATTGAGCCATTTCTGTGGAAAATTATCTGTTTGGGAATTCGAAGTTTGCCAAATTTTTTGAATCTTTAAGTGTGAATATTGGGATAGGATAATTGCTATTAGCTCTTCACTGTAAAAACTAAAAAAACGATTGTTTATAAAATGTTCTCCATCTCCCAATTTAAAGGATAGATACCATATACCTTTTTGATTCAAGGTTTCAGAAAAATGCTGAATTAGTCCATTGATTTTATCACGAGGTATGTGTAAAAGAGATGCACAAGCCCAAATACCATCAAATTGTTTATCGAAGGCTAGCTCTTGAAACCTCATGTGAAGTGTTTTTTGCCCTGTCAACTGAGAACTGAGCTTTACCATAGCCTCAGATGCATCAATCGCAGTAACCTTATACCCTCGACACAAAAACTCTTTTGTATCGCGCCCAGAACCGCAACCAGCGTCTAAGATATGCCCACCTTTAGGAATTAATTCTAAGAACGGTTCATATATATCGCTCATGTCAATGTTAACTGTTTGCTCATAGTAACTGAGCGCATTTTTGTTGTAGTACTCTATCGTTGAGTTACTAGTATCAAAAGGCTGGTGCATACTCAAAATCTGCTTGCCATCGATGAATCAATCTACTTAGTGCTTCGTGGTCACCACTTTTCAAGAATCTAGCTCTATCAGCCTCTGCCTTGCCAGTTTGACTAATTAGTGTTTCTCGTAATGGGTGATGGCTACTGATCAAAAACTCATTTCTAGTATGTAGCCTACTTAAGTAATTTAGGTGTGGTACGCATGAAGATTTACGCAAATTACAACTTTGGCAGGCAAGTACTAAGTTCCAAACCCCATCGACAATACCAATAAATTCAAATTGCTTAAGTGTATGGGGAAAGAAGTGATCTACATGGGCTAAGTTTGGTGATCTCTCATCTACAGAAATGTCAGCGAAGCAGTAAAAGCACTTGCCTTTCTGATAACCGTTTAGCGCATTTCTACATGAAGTAACTGTTGTCCTACGATGTGAGCGGTTTTGCATAAACAGTAAACCGTCTTGCTCATCGTAAGACACCACTATAAGATTACGGGAAATATTAAGCTGCCATGCGGTTTCAACTAAGCGCCATCGAGCCTCTACTTCATGAGGCAGGTTTTGATACTGATAATGTTTAATAAGGCTAAGCAACTCATCAGTTAAAGAGATTCCCTTACGAGACTGACTCCGCTCATCTATATAGAAGCGAGTAGGGATCTCAGCCTTGTTTACGTTGTGAAACGCATCAATTACGTTATTAAAGCCAAGCTTTACCGTTGCATCAAGCATTTGCTGCTTAGACACTGTTCCTGCATTAAACTTTCGGCAAGCTTCTAAAAATTGGCTGGATGAAGAAGTAGTTTGCTTATCTGAAATCTTTAAGTGCTCAGCTAGGTGGTGAGAGTAAGGAATAGCAAGTTCCTCCAACGAAACAAACGTCTTACCTGCCTGAGCAAACTCCAATAGAGATTTAGCTAGAGCAAACTTGTACGATGCAACGTTATTCCCAAAGAGAATAATTGAACGCCAGTAATTTTCTGTCGATGGATAAGTATTCTCAAAGCTAATTCTCTGCATTTGATTTTAGATAGGCCAAATAACAGGATTAGTTTTCCCCTGACAGCTAGCAAACTTTGCCATCGAATCAAAAATGGTAGGGGTTGATTCCTACCATTCTTGATCAATGAGCACTGTGATGGCTTTTGATGATAGGTGATGCATCTTGTGATGGCTGTTTTTCCCCTGTAGCAAAGCTTTCAGCCTCTTGTGATGCTTGTGATGGGCAATTCTCTACTTTAGTACTATATAGCTCTAGCTAGATTTACTTCAGTATGAGATAACCCGTCACACCCGTCACATTCGTCACTAGAAAGGGGTTGAGCTGTCACCCTTCTGTCACAGTGCCATCACTAAACAGTTGCCTTGTAATCGGAGAGAGTTCAGAATCATCAGGCTCTCTTAGTTTTAAGTTCACAAAATGAGCACCGTTTCTATCTCTAGCTTTTTCAACTCCAGCTAACTTGAGCTGATGACGGCATAAATCCTCTAGCAATGAAGAAAATCGATTTCCTGCTACTGGATTTTTTCTCATTGAATGACAGTAGGAAACATAGTTTGAGTACAAGTATTTGGACTTGTCTAGATTCTTGTCTCCTACATAGGTTTTTGTTTCTGGCTTATGGATAACGCGGTGATCTACCCAATCTGCTATTGGATTTGTGTCGCACAGCATCTTAGCTTTCATCGCAGCTAATCTAGGCACTGAGCTTTCAGCATTTACAATCAGCTTGGTTACTTGCTCCTTTGGCATTTCTAGTACCCAGTTCAGTAAACCAGGTAGATAAGGTGCAAATTCACCAGACGGATTACCGTCTGTTAGGCTTAGCAGATCCCTGGGTGTTTCAGGTACATGGGTAAAAGGTACTGAGAGACGACGGCGTTGTAAGCCAGAAGTGTAGTCGTTACTTTGGATTGCTTCATTGGCTGCTATTAGAACCATCGCTTGTGATGCAAAGCCATCACCCTGCTGCTGATTCTTACGCTCATAACGAATAAGGTCTTGACCTGTTAAAGCTTTGAGCTTAGAAACTTGC
The DNA here is from genome assembly GCF_039962155.1 of Trichocoleus desertorum AS-A10. NCBI lineage: Bacteria > Bacillati > Cyanobacteriota > Cyanophyceae > Leptolyngbyales > Trichocoleusaceae > Trichocoleus > Trichocoleus desertorum. The sequence continues at coordinate 125,743 of NZ_JAMPKN010000010.1, forward strand.
CCACCATAACGTTCAGAATCAGTTATCAGTACTAAACGTTTACCGTATATCGCTGCCGACTCAAAGCGATTTTGCTCTAGTTGCTTAAGCTCAGTAGTAAAAGTATTTCTCCTTCCTACTAACGCTACTGCTAGCCGCGTATAAGTACTCTTGCCAGTTCCACCAGGTCCAATACACTCCAAGTACCTTTGAAGATCTACTCGACTCAGAATAATTGTGTTTAAGTAGGCACGAAGTAACTCTACTATCGATTGCTCACCATTCATGGCTTCTAATAACCATGCCTGGATAGGCTCACAAGTAGCTATCGGGTCGTATTCGTAGGGTAAACACCACGTGAAAAGATAGGTAGGCGAATGCGGCAAGAGCTGTTTTTTATCAACATCTAAAACTCCATTAAGTAGAGGAATTAGTTCTGTCTGTTCATCCCATGTCCTGATAGCTAGATACGCCTTTAAGAGGTTTAGGATACTGCTTACGTAACTAGACCCATATCTGGTGGCCGTGACTGGTTTGCTATCTAATTCAGCTTGAATCATCCTTTGAATTAATTCGTGAGGTTCAATGCTCCAAACTCCTTTATGGCTAGTGCTATAGCTATACCAAGATTGACTATTAACATTCCAAGCTAGCTGCTTATTGTATTTTTCTCGTAACTCTGTTGCAATCAAGGAAGGTTGTGGTAACACCATTTTCTTTTAGTAATCCCATTCTTTTTTTTCTGATTTACATCATTTTCAGTATGAAACTTTCTTGGCTTTTGATATTACCGAAAGCCATTATTTTGTAGCTAGCTGTTTGTGCTTATACAGCTCCCCTTTTGCAAGAAGATGCCACTATTAAACTTACTTAAATAGCTTGCTTTCCATCGCTTGGTTAAAACTAGCTAAAGTAAATCAGCAAAGACTTCAGTTAAATAAAGCAGTCTACTCTGTAAGAGATCTCTGCTCAGTGCTCTGGTCAAATTTTGTTTTACAAGCAACCCATAGTTACCATGTTGAGCGCTGTATTAACCTTTATTTTCGAAGGTAACTAAAGCGTTTAAGGTAAGCTCAACTGTGTTGCTATCTAAGCAAGTTTGAAACTTCGCAACACTTAATCTTGTCTCAAGCTTTTTGCTAGCGGCTGACTGTAGTCGTGTACTCAATTAGCGATTTCTTGTTGTAGCACTACACGCCAAGATAGGTTGGCAAGCTAGATAGGTGATGTTAGGGGTGGCTAAGGGAATGATTCACAAACCCAAAAGATAAACAAACTAAACACCGTATTCGCCCACACTTATCCCATAGCAAAGTTAACAGTCTAGCTACCGTTACTTGATGCAGAAACTATCTGCCTCTCTTGAAAATTGGCTGTAACTCGCTTTCAGTCCTTGGCCTATTCTTTTGTCCCTGCTCCCTCGACAAAAACCAAGGGAATAGGGTGAAATTTATAAGACTTGGTTGCTAACCGCTCTACACGGTTGTTTGCCATCCTTACTTATCTCTGTAGATCTGACAAGTAAAAATGAGTAAAACGAACACAGCAACCCTACGCCTGTCCGATTGGCTATCTGTAATGCTTTCTCGCGGCTTGTTCAGATCCTATTATGCTTACCGAGTGGCTAGGCTTGTTCTCGGCTTGCTGTATTTATTTAAGACTTACACTGTAATACCGATAACCAGGAATAAGGCTAGACCAAACAATTTCTTAATAATTCTTGATGAGCTTTGCGACTAGTACCTCCCAATGTCTTAAGACTGCGTAACCTAAAACAATTCTGGAATCTCTACCTTATTGATCACGCCTGCGTAATGGTCAAACATTGTCTTAACGTCATGGCCTGTGACTTTTGCCACTGAAACGGGATTCATACCAGCCTCTAAGCAGTGCGAAATAAAAGTGTGTCTGGTCGTGTATGGAGTCCTATATTCAATGTCTAGCCTAGACAGGATTGCTTTCCAACAACGCTGACTAAAGTTGTGGTCGTCGATGGCTAATCCTTTAGGACTTGTAAACACCAGCTCATTAGGCTGAGTATCCACAGCTTTTCTAGCTAGCAGCATAGTTTTCAAGGTATTTTTGCAGGGGATCACCCTAGACTTGTTGGTTTTAGTAGTTTTGCGCTCCCTTTTTGAGCTAGAGCCACGACAACGCCCTAGAGACTCGTATACTGCAATTTCATCTCTAGCAAAATCAACGTCTTGCCATCGAACACCAATCGCTTCAGAAGTCCTACAGCCTGTCAGAAAGAGGAAGTAAACGTAGTCGTGATAGTGGCTGTAATAACGATTAGTCTTAAACTCTGCCAAGATAGCTGCTACCTCGTCCTTACTGAAAGGCTTAGGCATTGGCTTAGCAGGCACTTTGACGTTGATGCCGCTGAAGCACTCCTTAGCGACTGCTTTGAGCGTATTTAGGTAACGCTGAATAGAGCTAGGTGCTATTTTGCGCTCGTTTTCGAGCCAATTGATAAACTGTTGAGCCTCTTTAACGCTCTTGATTGGCTTGCTGTAATGGGTGAGCAAAGCTAGTAAAGCCTTATCTGCATCGTTATATTTAGCTTTTAGGCGTGTTTCAAGGCTTCTTGCTAAGTTAGGAGCACTTGTTAACTCTTCCCTAGCTTGAGGCTTGTACTTGACTAAGGTGGCATCAAAATTTCCACTTAAGCAATCCAGATAAATTTGCCTAGCTAGCTGTTCCGCCGCCTTGACCGCTGCTTTGTCGTAGGAATTGCCTTGCGTAATACTGTACGGCTTGCCTTGATAGCTGAAGCGAATTAGGCAACGTCCGTTGTTATCTCTGACTTTTATTTCCCTCATGCCTCTTGCGCTGCTTTATGCAGGTTTTATGCAAGATGCCGAGGTTTGAAGCTACTTTACTGAAGAATTTAATGACTAAGTGCTATGGCAAAAGCTTTGCGGCGAAGGGATTTCAGCGTTTTAGCGTAATTTTCCTTACAAATCCCCCTTCCGTGTGAAGGAAGTGCGCTACCACTGTGCTAATCGCCCGCGGACTCCTAATTTAGCACAGGCAGGGGGTAGGAACAATAAGAGCGGTAAGAATTAAATGCCTTGCGGGTATTCGTCCCAAAGCGCTGTGGTCTGTCGAAGGCTACGGTGGTCGCCATTGCCAATGATTAAGTGATCTAGCAAAGGAATCGCTAAGAACTGTGCTCCCATCAGCAGTTGGCGAGTCAAAGTAATATCCTCTGTGCTGGGTTCGGTGCTACCCGAAGGATGGTTATGAGCCACAATTACGCGAGTTGCACCTTGGCGAATCACTTCGCGAAAAATATCTCTAGGGTGGGCTAAAGTTTCGGTGGCAGTGCCTATGGTGATTACCTGTGTCCCCAGCAAGCGATGCTTCACATCGAGAAGCAACACTGCAAAGCGTTCTTGGTGCTGCCACATCAATTCGTGGCTGAGGGCAGCGGCAGCAGATTCAGGACTGTCGATCACGGTGCGCTCCGCAGGGCGAGATTGAAAGGCTCGCTTGCCTAACTCGATCGCGGCCAAAATTGTGGTTGCCTTGGCTGGACCAATGCCAGAGATTTTGGTCAGATCCAGCGCATTCACATCGCGCAGCACTTCCAGGGGGTCACGCTGATGCTGGCTGAGTTCTTGCAAAATGTATTGTCCTAAGCCGATCGCTGATAACTTTCCTGGCCCCTGCCCTGTCCCCAGCAAAATGGCTAACAATTCCGCTGTAGATAAACCCTTAGCCCCTTGGATCAGGAGTCGCTCGCGCGGGCGTTCATTCGTGGGTAAATCGGCAACCCTGAGGCAGTAGGTCATAGAAACGTTTGCACCCTCAACCATTATCTTCCCAGTTATCCCGATTCAGGCAGCTCAACTTACATAGGAGGGTGACCGAGGAGAGGTCAAAAATACGCTAAGTGTTAGCTAGTGGCTACTCAGCCCTTGGTGCCTAATTAGCCTGTCTATCAATCTTGAGACTGAAAACACTCTGGTTAGGAACTTCCGCCTAGAGACCGAAGTGCTTTCATGGCAACTAGGTTTGAGTAAAAGAAGCGCGATCGCTACTTCATCGCTATTTAGCTATCTATCGCCATTTTTATCTCTACTTGATTAAACCGACTTAGGAGCCTGTCAGTGACCACTCAATATTCGATGCCACCAGAGGAGTTAAAGTCAGCCAATCTGCACGCTCCCACAGATCTAGATGAACAGATGATCGATAAGGTCTTGGAAGAAGCCAACCGAGCGATCGATCAAGGCAAGGCAGGGGTAGGAGCCTTGATTTTATGGCGGGGTGAAATTCTGGCTTTAGGACACAACACATTTGAAGAGACCGGCGACATGACCGCTCATGGTGAGATGACGGTGCTACGCCAAGCTGCTAGACGCTTAAGCCAAATGAGCGCAGAGGAAAAAGCAGACCTGAGCATCTACGTCACCTTAGAGCCTTGTTTGATGTGCTTGTCAGCTATTTCGTTTGTGGGAATTAAGCGCGTGGTTTATTCTGCCTTAGCGGAGGATGCCAATGAGGAACAGTGGGTAGCACATGGCATCAGCATTGATAAGCTCAACTCTTCGCTGGTCAGGGGTCCCTTAGAGTTGGTGGCTGGAGTCAAGCGAGAAGCTGGCAAAGCTATATTGGCTCGAATGCACAAACGTTCTTAGACTATGTGGCTTCTACCTAAGACATAGCAACATGGACATAAAAAGAGTTTTATAACTTCCGCAATCTGACTCAGGCAACATCTGGTAAATTTGGGCATGCTAGGACAAGAAGCGATCGGGAGCTTTTAGCATGTCTATCGTGCCCAATAGTATTAGCCGCAAGGACCTACTACAGCTGTGGGTTGAGACGCTTTCTGGTTTAACTCCAGAACAGAAAACGATTGTATTGGATGCTTTTACCCAACTCCATCGAGTGGCAGCCTTTGATAGCCAGCTCAATTGATGAAAGTATGTGATGGCTTAATACCCCTGAACTGCAACCAGCATGTGATAGGCAATTAACAGTTGAGTTAGCGCTAAGGGGTTACTTCGTAACATTTCTCCTGTTGTCCCTCCAATCTTGCCCAACTTAGGGTTAACGTCTCGATTGCAGACATGCCGAAAATGAGGCATTTCGTGACACAGAATTTTTTCTAAATCATAGACCTGTGCTTGCGTGGCCTGCGACTTGAAGCACATCGACAGGTCTTCCCATATCGCGATCGAGTTCTAAGCTGATCGCAGGGGTGGGATCAGGATTCCGTTGATTCAAAATCTGGTTTGGTCTTCTGTATAGCCACGCTTGTAGGTGTCGCGGTTAATCTTCCACTGCGATCGCAATGCCTCTAGTGGTACTAGGTAAACTTTGACATTGAAGCAATCGCATAGTGGCGCAGTACCGTACTGCCGGAAGAGGCAGGTTTCTCTCACTTGATAGAGACTGAAAGGGACAAAAATTTGACACCTTAAAAACAACTCTCAAGTAATTTTTTCAAAACGATTGGTAGAAAACTATGGTTGGGGCGAATCAAATCAAGACAGCAGCTCTACTGGGGTTGCTGAGCGGACTGATTGTTTTAGGCGCTTATTATCTGGTCGGTGATGAGCAAGGACTTTATTTAGGCTTAGGCATTGCCGCCTTTACCAGTTTTAGCTCTTGGTACTATTCCGATAAAGCTGCTCTGGCTGCCTATCAAGCACAGCCTTTAGCCCGTGAGGAAGCTCCAGAACTGTTCGACATGGTAGCTTCGCTAAGCGATCGCGCCGAGATCCCCATGCCGAAGTTGTTTCTGGTGCCAACTCAATCACCCAACGCTTTTGCGACAGGCCGTGATCCAGAGCATTCGGCGATCGCGGTGACCCAGGGCATTATTGACTTGCTCTCACGCGAAGAACTCGAAGGCGTCATTGCCCACGAACTGACTCACGTGCGTAACCGAGACACCCTGACTCAAGCCGTAGCAGGGACTCTGGCTGGAGCCATTACCTTTCTGGGTCGCATTCTCACGTTTGGTGCTTTGTACGGCCCTGTGACTCGTGACACTCGCCGGGGTGGCAACCCATTTGCCATTTTGTTCTTGATTATTTTGGCTCCATTGGCCGCAGGTCTAATTCAGTTCGCTATTTCTCGAACTAGAGAATTTGCTGCCGACCAAGGTTCAGCGGAAATTACTGGGAACCCAACGGCTTTAGCTAGCGCCTTAGAAAAGCTAGAAAAGATCGGTTTACAAATTCCCATGAACGGCAATCCTGCCCTATCTCCGCTGCTTATTATTAATCCCCTTTCAGCTCAAGGGTTACAGTCGCTTTTCCGCACTCACCCTCCAACCGAGGAGCGCATCAAGCGCCTGCTAGAACTGGCCCAACAAAAACAGCAAGCTGCTCCAGCCCTGGTTTAGTTCTTTACTCTGCGATAACTTGACCTGCAATCTAGCAAGCTCCTAAAAAAGTTCCCAAGCCCCATAATTAAAGCCACCGTCTTCAGGCAAGCGGTGGCATTGTTTTTTGGTCTTTTGGCACTTTTCCAACTTGATTGAGTGGTTGATTCTATCTCTAGATAGATAGCTGCCTGATGCTGACAAAGATAAATTTTTTATTAAATTCAAAGAAAGACAATTAGAAAAGTGCCTACTAACTAGAGCGATCGCCTAGTGAAACTCTGGATGAGTCAGTGGAGTGAGTGGGAGGAGTCGCTAGGATTGACCTCTGGGGGAAAGATGAATAGCTCTTTGCCCGATGATGAGGCTCTATGATGCAGTGCGATCGCCTCTGCCAAACGACAAAACATGATTGGAATCCATCTGCCGCTATAAAAGTAGACAACAACTTGACTGGCTGTGTACTCTTCCAACGGGAGCGGACTTCGCCAAGGGGAAATCACACTAAAAACCACCTCCAAAGCGATAACGTTTTCATCTTGGACTAAAGAAATAATTTTTGTCGCCTATCCCAGGGACTACGTTGCTGGCTCCTAGAATTCAATTAGCAGTGGTTTACTGGGCATAACTACGGCAGACCACAGCCGCAGTAGGCAGCGTTCATAGAGTCATGACAATCGGGTTGATGGTTTGGGCACGAGGGAGCAACCATGACACAAACAACGACTTGGGACATTGTGGTTGTGGGGAGCGCCAACAGTGACTACTTGATTCGAGGCCCTAAACTCCCCCTACCTGGCGAAACAATTCAAGGCGAAACTTTTCTAGCTGCACCCGGCGGCAAGGGAGCCAATCAAGCTGTAGCGGTGGCACGTTTAGGCGCTCGTGTTGCTTTCGTGGCCCGCATTGGCAAAGATGAGCAGGGCCAGGCGTTGATGGCTAATCTACAAGCTCAGGGCGTTGACACAAGCTATGTGGTGCAAGATGAGCAAGCTGCTACTGGAGTAGCGCTGATTATGGTGGGGCAGGGCGGCGAAAAGCAGATTTTGACCGCGCCTGGAGCGAATCATCAGTTAGCAGTTGCGGATGTAGAAGCAGCCCAAGCCGCGATCGCCTCGACTAAGGTTGTCCTGGCCCAACTAGAAGCTCCTTTAGAGGTGGTGCAGGCAGCGTTTCGCTTAGGTCGGGAAGCAGGGGCACGGACAGTGCTTGATCCCGCTCCTGCGGTACCACTAGCCAACGAGCTGCTGCAAGCAGTTGATTTGATTCGCCCCAACTCCTCAGAGGCAGAAGTGATTACTGGCGTTAAAGTGACAGATCCAGATTCGGCACGTCAAGCGGCTGGTATCTTACTGCAACGAGGTGTGGGAGCCGTGGCAGTGCAAGCAGGCGATGCGGGGAATTTGCTGATTTGGCCCGAGGGAGAATGTTGGTTGCCCACAGTGCCTGTGCAGAGCATTGATGCGACGGGAGCAGGAGATGCTTTTGCAGCAGCGATCGCGGTTGCCCTAGCCGAGAATCAACCTTGGTCCGAGGCAGGGCGCTTTGCCAATGCCGCCGCAGCGATCGCCACGACCGGGTTTGGGGCGCAAACGGCTTTGCCGACTAGGAGCGCCATTATGAACCTGCTGGCAACCACCTAGACCGAATCTCCTTCTGGGGATAGGTGAGCCAAAACGAAAACCTCAACAAATTTGAAGTTAGCCGCATTCCGCTCCCAGGCTGGGAGCCGCCTTACAGCAGGGGCAGGGATTGGCGCGTAATCTTTGCACTGTTTCTCCAAGAACTGATGAGTAAGCTGCTGGAACATACTGAATGGCATAGGCCAATGGTCATTAACAAATTACCTATCTGGCTCATGGGTGGGGCGATCGCCCTGAACTTGATGGGCTGCGAGTCGCTGAATCAAGTACTTCCCAACTTGCCATTGCCCTCTAGTTTTCCGACTCAGTTACCTACAGCTTCCTCTGCGTCTCCGTCCCCCGATTCTCAATCTGCCACGGTTCAGTCGCCTGCGATCGCGGAGATGGAGGCAACAGTACGGCAACGCATTAATGAAATTCGGCAGGAACAGGGGTTAAAACCGCTCCAAAGCAATGACCGTTTGGCTCAGGTCGCTCGCGATTACAGTCGCCTCATGGCCGAGAAAAACTTTTTTAGCCACACTGGACCCGATGGCCGCAATGTTGGGCAACGAGTTCAAGCCGCAGGCATTATTTATTGGATCGTGGGTGAGAACTTATTTAAGAGCGTCAATATTCCCAACCCTGGACCTGTGGCTGTTAAAGGGTGGATGGAAAGCCCGAGCCACCGAGAAAACATCCTCACTGCCCCATATAGCGAGACAGGGGTGGGAGTTTGGCAGCAGGGAGACAGCTACTACTTCACGCAATTGTTTTTGCGTCCACCCAGTCTGCCTGCGCTGTTCGAGTAGGCGGTGAGTAGGCGATCGCCTAGCTATAAGTCAACTGTTCTTCTTCCACAATCGTCAGTTCTTTAGGCTGGCACCATTTCACCTGGACTGCAATGACCTTACTGCCTTCTCCCTCTAGATCTTCCACATACCCAGATTGAGCGTGATTGGCTTCTTCAACATTGCTGAAAGGACCAAAGTAATATGTGCCTTTAGGCTGGGAGGTAACAATCTCGACCCACCAAGCAGAATCTTTCTGAACTTGCTTGCGACTAAGCAGCAAGAAGAGCACCACGCAAAAAACGAAAAACACAAAGAATCCAAACATAATTTAAATAGCTCAATAAAAACTTTTCAACAATCAAACAACTGATTTGTGACCACCCCATTGATTCTGAGACAGCTCAAAATTTGGGTCTGCAATTGATTGGAATAGAAAATCTTGCTTCAGTTAATGAATTCCATGATTCATTTACAACTGTTGTAGACTGGTCTGGGTTAAAGGCATGACTGCAAGCTGAATAGCATTGATGAGCATGTAATTCAGTTTCGGTTCAGGTCCTCAGGCCAGGAGTTGTTTTAGGATAGGCCGGGCTCTTGCTGACATTAATCATTCTTGAGGATGGATTTAACTCCAAACAGTCAACAACGTTACGTATTTCTCAGGACCGAATCTTAGCAGGCTACGATCGCTATTTAGTTCAAGTTCTAAGAGCTGCCTTTGTTGAATTAAGCATCTTTTTGGGTTTAATCTTCAAAATTTTAGATTGATTTTGATCCCATCTCAGTAGCAAGCAAAACAGTGACCTGTAAAATTTGATAGTCCATAGCGCCAGCGATCGCGAACCCCCGCTCATTAGTTATGCCTCTGAGGTGGGATCGGTAGAAAAAGGCCGAGGGTGGGCGATGCCGTAACCTTGAGCGTAGTCTACTCCCAGCGCTTTAATCACCTCAAAGATGCGATCGTTTTCAACAAACTCAGCAATAGTTTGTAAGCCCATGACGTGTCCCACTTGGTTGATGGCTTCTGTCATAGCCATGTCCGTTGGGTCTTCTAGAATATCTTTAATAAAGTTGCCATCAATCTTAAGGTAGTCTACGGGCAAGCTCTTCAGGTAGGCAAATGAAGACATACCAGAACCAAAATCATCAAGCGCAAAGCGGCACCCTAACTGCTTCAGTTCGCGCATCAATTGGATTGCCTTGTTCAAGTTGGCGATCGCTACTGTTTCTGTAATTTCAAAACAGATGACTTGAGGTGGAACCTGATGCAGCGCAAATTGCTCATGAAGAAAATCGATGAATTGATCGTCATTGATACTCGCCCCTGAGAGGTTAATTGCATAAAGGCAGCGATCGGGAGCAGATTGGCAACGCTGCCAAGCGGCACGGTAATGTTGCCCTTGAGCCGCAAACAACGTGCGAATCACCCAGCGATCGATTAAGTGCATCAAGTTATAGCGTTCCGCAGCTGGCAGAAATGCCATTGGCGGCACTACTTTACCGGTCTCATCCCGGAGCCGCAGCAAAACCTCGTAGTGCTCTTCCTGAAGCTGGGCCTGCTGAGTTGCCACAATCGGCTGGTAATAAAGGCAGAAACGGTCTTCCTCTAAAGCCTGAGTAATGCGGACCGCCCACTGCATTTCTCCCTGCTGTTTTGCCAACTCCATATCGTCGGCTTGGTAAAGGTGAACGCGGTTACGACCTCGGCTTTTGGCGGCGTAGCAAGCAGCATCAGCCGCACTAAGAACGCTATTGAGATCGGCTTCTTTCTGGTCGATCATGGTCAAACCGATGCTCACCCCCAAGCTAAAGGTTTGCCCTTGCCAGAGAAACCGGAACTCTTGCAAACTCCAACGCAAGGCATTAGCAATCTTGAGCGCTTGGTCGAGTTGACAGTTATACAGGAGCAGACCAAATTCATCTCCGCCTAACCGCGCTAAGATATCGGTCGATCGCACTTGAGCTTGTAGGGTCGCTGCAATCTGGCGCAGTAACTCATCTCCAGCTCGGTGACCACAAGTATCATTAATGATTTTGAACTGATCCAAATCGAGGTAACACAGGTAATGTTGTTGGCTTTGCGTCGAGACACTGGTAATGGCTTGCTCTAGACACCGCTCAAATTCTCGGCGGTTGGCGAGTCCAGTTAAGGCATCATGGCTGGCCTGCCAAGCTAGACGTTGTTCACTCTCGCGCAAGGCATCCTCAGCCTGCTTACGCTCAGTGATATCTCGCACCACCATACAAAAAGCTTCTCTACCCGCATAGGCAATCAAGTTGGCATTCACCTCTACATGCACCAGACCGCCCCAGCGATCGCAGTACTGTTGCTGGCTAGCGAGATGGGTTTCTCCTTGCAGCAAAGGCTGCATGGCTTGGTCTAGCGCCGCGCGCTCTAGAACAGCAACATCATAAAGGGTGAGTTCTAGGAGTTGCGAAACGCTGTAGCCTAACAGTTGCAAAAAGGACGCATTAGCTTCCAAAAACTGTTTTGTCTGAGCATCAATCAGAAAAATCCCTTCTGACGCTTGAGTCACCACCGCTCGATAGCGAGCCTCCCGTTCTTGGCACTCATGCTGAAACAAAATTAGCTTTTCTAACAACAGTTGAGTAATAGCTCCGAAAACCAGACCAATCACCACCAAGAAGATAACTAAGTAAAACAGAGGCCGATGCCCCTGTTCATAAATGCTGCGAGTTAACTCAACTCGCACGAGTAAGGCAGGCTGGTCATAAATATCGTTCACCAACGCATAGCCCGCCACCTTTTCCTGGTTCAGAGGGCGCACTAGCGACGGGTTCTTAAGAGATAAAGCGGCTCGTGCCGAAGCAAAATCAGATGGGAGTTGGGCCGAGTCAATCCGATGAATCGTGATCGGATAGCCCGTGATCTGGGTGAATTGGTTCACCTTGGCTAGATCTAAATAGCGCCCAAAGATGACCGTCCCCCGTCTAGGCCCTTTTCCATTACTAGGCAAAATTGGTTGAGCCGTCACTAGCATTGGTCCATTGGGCAATAAGACCAGCCCTTGACGATACTCACCTGGTGGCAAAGCTTGTAGGAGTGCACTTCCAGGAAATAGCTGTTGCTGTAGTGCGAGGGGTAGCAAGGTTTTTTGCTGCTTGCCTATATCAAAGCCTGTCGCGTAAACAATGTGATTGGCTGTGTTGACGAAAGCAACTGCATTGACTTTCAAAGCTGAGAGCTGCTCTGCAATTAGATTGGCTTTGATGTATTGCGGATTAGCATCTTCTACAAACCTATAGGTGTCATCCCAAGCAGACCAATCTGTAAACCGACCGCTAAAGTCATTTTCAGTCCCAGCAATGGTATCGAGGACACCATGCAAAGCTAAGCGAGTATCTTGTTCTTCTGCTTTACGCAAGCTACTCATCAAGACAGTGGATGAGGCGGCATACAAGACAGTTAGCAAACTAGTGAGCGTCAAGCTAACCGCCAACAGAGTTTTTCGCCGCAAAGCCGCTGTTTGTTGCTTGGAAGCAGAAAGCTGGTGGCTCTCCTTCCACCATTTGGGCTGCATGTTTGACCAAAGGCTGGGCTTACCAGAGGAAGTTGGCAGGGCCATTTTAATACTTGAGGTTTTCGGAGATTGATTATCAAGAGCTTGACTTACCAAGGTTGCCCACCTTCTGCCACTGCTAAGTTTTGTCGCTCAGCCAGTCTGGATTACAGATCTCGCTTGCTTTAGCTCTAGTCTCATCTGAAAGATCGATGGCTGAGACGGTGAAATTAGCTGAATTTCGATCGGCTGTTTGACGGTTTTTCGATTAGATATTCCGGTAAATACGGAGAAGAGGGGCATCTAACCTATAGATACCCCTCTTCGATTCAAGAGAAACAATAGACTGCTAGCAGCATCAAAAAATCTAAAAAATTTGATTTGCCAGAAGTTTAACTAGATTTAGACTACGCCGCCACTAAACCACTATGACGGAGGAGTGGCTCGGTGTTGGGTTCCCGACCCCGGAAGGCTTTGAAGACTTCCATCGGGTGTTGGCTGCCACCCAGGGCTAGGACAGTTTCCCGGAAGCGCTTGCCTGTATCTGCGATCGCCTCTGAGTTCTCTAATCCTGCTTCTTCAAAAGCTGCAAAAGCATCGGCGCTAAGGACTTCCGCCCACTTGTAGCTGTAGTATCCAGCCGCATATCCGCCTGCAAAGATGTGACCAAACGCGCAGAGGAAGTCATCTTCGGGGAGCGGTGGCATCACGGTTGTAGTCTCAGCGAGACGTTGACGCACATCTTGCACCGTTTCGCTGCCACCCGGTTGATAGTGGGCGTGGAGGACAAGGTCGAGCAAGCTGAAGTGGAGTTGCCGCAACATGCTGCTACCGCTCATGTAGTTACGCGCTGACACAAGCTTGTCGTAGTAATGCTCTGGCAGGGTTTCGCCCGTTTCGTAGTGCTTCGCCATGCTGAATAAAGTGGCGCGATCGTAGCACCAATTCTCCATGAACTGGCTGGGCAACTCCACAGCATCCCATTCGATGTTGCGAATGCCAGCGGCTCCAGAGTGATCGACTTTGGTCAGCATGTGCTGGAGACCGTGACCGAACTCATGGAACAGCGTTTCCACTTCGCGGAAGTTCATCAGGCTAGGCTTGCCATCAATGGGAGGCGTTTGGTTGCACACCAAGTAAGCCACAGGCAGACGAGTGCTGGCTTTCCCTTCCACACTCAGCTTGGCCCGATTGACGCAATCATCCATCCAGGCACCGCCACGCTTCTCAGCAGGACGGCTGTAGGCATCGAGGTAGAAGTACGCGATCGCCTCTCCCGACTCATCCGAAATTTGGAAGTAACGCACGTCTTCGTGCCACACCGGAGCCTGACCATCGGCAGCGGTGATGGTGACGCCGAATAGACGCTTGGCGAGACCAAACAAACCATCTAGAACTTGGGGCAAAGGGAAGTAAGGGCGCAGTTCTTCGTCGTTGAAGGCAAATTTTTCTTCCCGCTGACGCTCAGCCCAATAGCTCACATCCCAATGCTTCAGCTCGCCGGATTCTCCTTTGGAGGCAGCATAAGCTTTCAGGTCAGCCAAATCTTTAACCGCGGCATCGTAGCTCACTTGACGCAGTTCTTCCATCAACTGCTCCACCGCCGCCACGTTGGGAGCCATCTTGCTGGCTAAGCTGAGTTCAGCATAGTTATCAAAGCCGAGCAGTTGGGCTTGCTCTTTCCGTAAGGTCAGGATGCGATCGATCAGTGGTTTATTGTCGAGGTCACCCTCTGAAGCGCGGCTGACGAAGGCTTTATAGAGTTTTTCACGCAAATCGGAGCGAGTGCTGTGTTGCATGAAGGGGCCGTAGCTGGGGAAGTCGAGGGTGATCCGCCAAGGGCCATTTTCTGCGGTGGCATTTTCTTCTCCAGCGGCACGGGCAGCTTGGGCAGCCAGACTCAGCGAGCTAGGAGGTAACCCGTCCACTTCTTCCGGGGTGGTCAGCGTCATGCTGAAGGCTTTGGTGGCGTCCAACACGTGGTTAGAGAACTGAGTAGATAGCTCTGCCATTTCCATTTGAATGGCATTGAAGCGCTCTTTGGCTGCGCCTTCTAACCCGACACCAGACAGCTCCGCCTCCCGAATTGCAGCTTCGACGATCCGTTTTTGAGCAGGTTCTAAGTTAGTCCAAGCATCACTATCGCGCAGCGCTTTGAAGCCTTCATAGACAGGTTTGCTTTGACCAAGTTTGGTCCAAAACTGCACCACATGAGGCTGCATGGTTTCATGGGCTTCCCGCATCTCTGGGCTGTTTCTCACCCCCATCAGGTGCCCAACGATCCCCCAACTCCAACCCATGCGATCGCTCAAACGGTCGAGAGGTTCGACCAAGCTGCTCCAAGTCGGCTGCACATTCGCTTCTAGAGTCACCAGTTCTTGCTCTAGCTCTTGCAGCAGTTGGGTGATGGCTGGAACCACATGCTCTGGCTTGATGGCATCAAAGGGGGGAAGTCCTTTACCAATCAGCAAGGGGTTTTGGGTGAGGGTGGCACTTGCACTCATAGGTTGTCTTTTATTTCTTTGGCATTATCTATATACCCCTCACTGTAACGAATGCCTGACATAGACAACCAGTGCGGAAATCCCATCTGCGATCGCCCCTCCTCCAGTTAGAAAAGCGATCGCCTTCCAATCAGCAATCAAACTTTATGCTTGAAACGTGCTTAGAAGCTTTTATACTTGTCCGAAATCACAGAAGTCAGTATAGAAGTTGTTTAGGGTTGAGATCGCCTTGCTCAGCCCTTACTAAGGGGGAAGTTTAGGTATTCACCTCTCCACCCATTCCAGAAATTCACTCATGCAATCTACTGTTACAAAAAACACCTTAACGGCATTGTTGTGTCGCCCCATTATTCCGAGTATCAAAACCCTAGTAGGTGCATTGATACTAGTTGCAGCAACTGCCTTGCCCGTTTTAGCTTGTGGAGGTGGTTCTGAAGGTGCTGTGATTTTACTTGCATTTCCTCTAGGTGTTGCAGCGATTTTTTACGGGTTGCCTCTGCTGCTGAGCCTTCTGATTGAATCAGCAATCTTGCACTATCAGGAGTCAGTGGGGTGGCTCAAATCTTTTGGGTTATCTTTACTAGTCAATATTGGCGGGTTGATTGCCGTTGTATTTGGAACAGTAATATCCTTTGGGCCAGTGCCTTCGGTTTTATAACTTTGGCATTCCAAGGTGTCATATTAGGGCTAATGCTGACCACGTTTTGCCGCCGAACAGGATACTTTCTAGGGCTAACCAAAGGTTTGGGGCAAATAGGCGTTTATATCTTATTGCTTGGGATGAGCTACGGTAGTTTGGCTCTAGACCGCATTGTTGAGACTTCTAAAGAACCAGATGTGCTCTTACCACCCATTGCAGGTTTATTGCTAATTGGATTTTTGTTTAATCTGATTGTTGAAGGCTGGATTCTTTCGCTATTAATGCCAAAACTTCGTCCTCAACTCGCCTCTACGGTTGTTTCAATGAATGTCTGGTCCTACGGGATATTGCCTGCGTCAATGCTGCTCTCAAAATACCTTCAAGGAATGCCTCTGTTTAGCTAATTCCTTGATCCAAATCCCCACACATTTGATCATTGGGTGAGCCGAGCGCAGTTGATGACACTTCGATCGCCCGATCGCCCTGTTTATTCCCCTGTCACCAATTGTTCGATCGCATCTGCTTTTGTGGGAAGCGCTGCCGTTAACACCTCAGAAGCTGATTCCGTCACCAATACATCATCTTCAATTCGGATGCCGCGCACATCAGCGAACTGCGCCAAGCGATCCCAGTTCACCACATCTTTGTAGCGCGATCGCCGTTCGGGGTCATTGAGAATTGCAGGCACTTGATAGAAACCGGGTTCAATTGTCACCAGCATTCCCGGACGCAAGGGGCGATCGAGCCTGAGGTAACAGAGACCAAAGCGATCGCTGCGTGTTCTCCCTGCCTCATATCCTGCCAAGTCACCCAAATCTTCCATATCATGCACATCCAAGCCCAAGATGTGGCCCACACCGTGGGGGAAGAACAGTGCATGAGCATCCATCGCGACGAGATCTTCAGGTTTGCCGCGCAAAATACCTAAATCTAGTAGACCTGCAGCAATGATCAAGGCGGCGCTGAGGTGGATGTCGCGATACTCTACTCCGGGTTCTAGCTTGGCAATGCAAATATCGTGAGCTGCCAGAACCACCTCATAGAGGACTCGTTGCGTGGGTGAAAACTTACCGGAAACAGGCCAAGTGCGGGTGACATCTGCGGCCCAGCCGCTCGTCGTTTCTGCCCCCACATCTGCCAAGAGCAAATCTCCTGGCTTCAGAGCATGGTGATATTGCTCATTGTGCAGCACCTCACCCTGGACCGTGACAATGCTGTTGTAAGCACAGGTCATATTCTGCGCCACAAACACGCTTTCCATTGAAGCTCGGACTGCCGCTTCGGTTTTAGCACCGGGGGTGACTGCCATCCCCACACGATGGGCATTCACTGTTGCCACCGCTGCTTTCTTCAACTCCGCGATCGCCTCAGGATCATGAGTGAGGCGCAGAATTGCGATCGCCTGAGCTAGCGCCAAATCAATCCCCATGAGCTGATTGGCAGGAGGAAGCGATCGCTCCAGAATTTGCGCCTGTTGCTGGCGAGTGGCTGCATCTTGCACCGGAATTGTCGCCGCGCCAGTTGATCGCATCCCTAAATCGGCTAAGGGAACCGCAGCATCCGCACCAATGGCTGTAGCAATCTCGTCACGAGTCAGGGTGGAGCCGTGCCAGAGCGCGCTCGCAGGCGTACCTTCATCGATGAATAGTTCCAGCTTCCCTGCTTCTAGCCGAATCGCTGCGTTTTCCAGCGGTAAGCCTGCAAAGTAGAGAAAGTGGCTACTGGCCCGAAATGGGTACACGTTGGCGGGAAAGTTACGAGAACTGCGGCCACCAGACCACAGGACCACAGGGCCATCCAACAAAGCGGCTAAGCGCTGACGGCGATCGCGCAAGGCATTGGCAAGCGCTTCAGAATTGCTAGGAATTTGCATAACTAGACCGTAGCAGCTCTACTCTTTAACCAAAACCCCGTTGAGGAAAATATCGGCTAAACCTTCGGCCATTTCCTGCATAGCTTTGGGTGAAGCCTTCTCACCCATCACAGTATCTTGACTAAAACCCGCGATCGTAAACATGCCCAAGAAGATACGAGCTACTATTCTGGGATTCATGGGGCGATAAACACCGCGATCCATTGCAGTCTGGAAAAAGGCTTCCGCCACATCCGTCATCTTATCGACCACTTCTAACTGAATACGATCGCGCAAATCGGGGTGGAACTGCGCTTCCATAAAGCAAACCCGCAGCATGTCCATATTCTGGTGCAGGTTCAGCATCCGTCGTCGCATCACTTGGGCCACGGCCTTATAGCTGCCCATTTCGCTCAGCTCGGTCAGCAAATCCGTCAGGATCTCTATCCATCCCTGCGTGGCAACTTCAATCAAGATTGCCTTCTTATTGGAAAAGTGCCGAAACAGCGTCCCCTCTGCTACCCCCGCCGCTTGAGCTAGATCTCGCGTGGTCGTACCGTCGTAACCTTGGCGCGAGAATAATCGCTGAGCAGCTTGCAGAATCCGAGTTCGCGTTTCTGCTTCCGATTGGGGCGGTCGATTGCCAATTCGCATAAAGCTTAAAAAATGGGGATCATGCTGTTAAAGCAAGTATCGTTATTTTCTATCAAGTGAGCAATCAATCCGCAAAAGTTTCACATAACCTTACATAAGTTGTAACTTCGTGATTTATTGCTTGAACATTAACTCAGGATCACTACTAAATCTTAGTAAGGAAATCCTAAAAACCAGCGATCGCGAGTCATTCAAACACCTGCTTTTTTAAACATTTTCATTCGCCACAATACCCTTCGATTGACTA
This sequence comes from Trichocoleus desertorum AS-A10, assembly GCF_039962155.1. Taxonomy (NCBI): domain Bacteria; kingdom Bacillati; phylum Cyanobacteriota; class Cyanophyceae; order Leptolyngbyales; family Trichocoleusaceae; genus Trichocoleus; species Trichocoleus desertorum. The sequence goes on from NZ_JAMPKN010000010.1 coordinate 143,899, forward strand.
CCAACAAAGTTGAAAGAATCTGCCTCTTGCAGTGCGGTAATTGCGATCACTTCTTGGGAAAGAACCGAACGACCTAAACTTTTTAACTCGCTATTTTGATACTTAGAGAGAGTTAGATGAACTAGCTAGAACCTCTACAGAGCAGAGCTTAACAAGGTTGAATCAATGAGCTAGTTGCAGTCTCGCTCCCCTGCATCAAGTATTGGAGGTAAGACATATGGCACTCGTACGTTGGGAACCCTTCCGCGAAGTTAATAGCTTACAACGAGAAATGAATCGGCTCTTCGATCGCCTAGCTAATGGAGATGAAGGAGATTTAACTAATATTAGAACTCCTTTTATCCCAGCCGCAGAAATCTATGAAACAGGTGACGCAATTCAACTCAAAGTTGAAATACCTGGGCTAGAAGCCCAAGATCTAGACGTACAAGTTTCTGCTGAGGCTGTTTCTATCCGAGGTGAGCGGAAATCTGAAACTAAAACGGAAGAAAAAGGCATGATTCGCTCGGAATTTCGTTATGGTCAATTCCAGCGTGTCATCCCCCTCCCCAACCGGGTTAAGAACGAGCAAGTAGAAGCAGAATTCAAGAATGGTGTTCTGACTTTAACCTTGCCCAAAGTTGATGGAGAGAAAAACAAAGTCGTTAAAGTCAACCTAGGCTAAACCTAGTATGTCAGGGCGAGAGGTCATCAAGTCCTCCATAGGCTACGGCATGACTTCACTCAGGCTCAATGCGATCGCCCTGACAACTCGATAAATTCACCTCAATCTCAAGGCCCAAAAATTTAATTTGTCAAGCCCGTAACAGTGGGCTTTTTTGTTGTGGATACAGAATAAGCAGGGCTATTGCTCTATCAAGCAGTCTATCAAGAGCAGGTTTTGCGATCGCTCCCTCACAGGATATAAAGCTTGTAATCTAGGTAAACTCTGGCTGGCAGCGGATGACAACAACCGAAGTGTCTTTCACCATAGGAGCATCAGTTACAAACTTGTTCACCTAGAAGGGCTATGATAAGTAATATTAAGAACAGTAAATAAATTTTACCGTACTTCGTAAGGGGACTGATTCCGGTGGCACCACTTCTACAGTTTGCAAAAACGACAGAGGAATCTTTGATCGCTGAGTTTTTCCGCAAATCGGAGGGTCAGTGGCGATCGGAACGGCGCTACTACACGCTTCCCGAAGGAGAGACGCAAGAAATGGTAAGCTTTATCACCATTCGCTTCTTAGAAGCAGGTTGCGATGAACTGGCACGCTTGGCAGCCTTGCATGAATTGAGTGATGCAGTCAGCCTTAGTTGCGGAGCCCACGTTACTTGGGAGAGCCGAGAGTCCGTCTCAGGCCGCAAGAAATCTAAAGGTTCAACGCTGTTTGGGGCCGCTGGCAATATTCTGTATCGCGATCGCGGTTTCGCCACAGTCAAACCTGTGAAAGCGGAATACCACTTCTCAACCCCTCAAACTCTTTGCCTCAAGACTGAATACGACGGTTCGATGTTTGAGGAAGAACTGAAGCTGGTGGGTGACAACTATCGCACTCGCCAAACCATCATTTCCCGTGCGGGCGAGCAGCAGATGATTGGTCAATATTTAGAAAAACGGATGTAGAATTTGCCGCTGAGCGTAAAAACCACGGCATAGAACAGTTAATCAACTCTTCTGCCACTTTGTATCTAGAGATAGAAGTAGGGGTACCTCTTTTTGCATAGAGGTACCTCTTTTTGTATAGAAACAGACTCTTAACTTGCAGTTAAACTTGGTTTAATCAGAGCTTAATCACTGTCGAGCTAGCTAATTCCCTTTGGAGCTGTATGGCAGGCTCAATCCAACGTCAAGGTGCCTCAACTGATTGACTGTTGAATTTACTCATGGACTCTAGGGCAGTTGTTTAGCCATTTTCTGACCTCACTGGTGGCTGAGTCGGGAAATTTGCCTGCGATCGCCTTCTGCAAGTTGTAGATCACACTATTAATTACTCATGTTCATTATTTCTCCCAAACGAGTTGCACTCCTTCTCACTGGTGTGATTGGGGTGTTGCTTTTAGCAAGTTTAGCGGGTAGCTTCTCTACTCACGTTTTAGGACATGGCAATTTATTTGGAATTGTCCGACTATTTAATGTTGATAAAGAGGGAAATATTCCTACTTGGTATGCCTCAATTTCTCTTCTGGCCTGCTCAGTTTTGTTAGCAATTATTGCTCAAGCCCAACCTAAAGAAACAACTCCTAATTCTAAAGATTGGAGCGCTCTATCTGCGGTTTTCTTATTTCTATCAATAGATGAAGCAGCGAGGCTGCATGAACTTTTAATTCTTCCCCTACGTACGAGTCTAGGCACAAGAGGGATTCTTTATTTTGCCTGGGTGATTCCCTATGGACTGCTCGTTGCTTTTTTAGGGCTAAGATTTTTGAAGTTTTTGATCCAACTTCCTACTAAAACACGACGCTCTTTTTTCTTAGCAGCATTTCTCTATTTGAGCGGTGCATTAGGTATGGAAATGATTGCTGGCCAATACACTACTTTTCACGGGCAAGATAACTTTACTTATGCACTACTAACAACGATTGAAGAGGCTTTAGAAATGTCAGGTGTACTCGTCTTTATCTATGCGCTCTTAGTTTATTTAAGACGTTATATTCAAGCGATAGAAATTAATATTAGAAACACGCCTTTGGAGCCTGTAATAGATACTTCTCCACAAGAACCACACAGTATTTAGCATGAGAGCGATCGCTAATTACCAACATTTTAGAATCTGTTTGGCGATCGCTCAAATTCAATACTTTCTTTCAAACAAAATAAGGTGTGTGAATCACGCACCTTACGGTTCACCAGCAAACGCGTTTAATAATGGGTGCCAGTTTTGCGGTGGTGGACGGCGGTGAGGGCATTAGACTGTTGCAGGACTTTGCCGTTATCTGCGATCGCGTACAGCAACCAATGATCGCCACATTCCATCCGGTTTTCGATGCGGCATTCTATATAAGCCAGTGCATCTTTGAGGATAGGGGCACCATCGCTAGCGGTTTCTGTTTCTACCCCCAGAAAGCGATCTTCCGCAGGACCGAACGGCTTCAGAAATTGCTTCATTAAACCGATGTGGTTGCCTTCCGCCAGAACGTTGAGTACAAAGCGGCTACCGGGATACATCAAGGATTCGATCGCCCGCTCTTTTGCCACAGCCACAGTCAAACCTGGCGGGCTAAAGGTGGCTTGAGATACCCAGGAAGCCAACATCGCACTCGCCACCTCTTCTTGCTTGGAAGTAACGATGCAAAGCGAACCGACAATTCGGCCTACCGCTTGCTCCAATGAGGTCGCAGGTTGTCTCGGCTCTCGTACCTTTTTGGCTTTCTTCAGCGCTTGGGCAAAGTCAGTGCCCGCCTCTTCGCACATTTTGATTGTGACTTCCGTGGGTTTGAACTTGACCCGAATCGTCTCAAAACCCAAGGTAAATCCAGCATCCTTAAACTTACCTTCGATCAGGTCGATCGCCTCCCCGCTCCAACCAAAAGAACCAAACACTCCAGCGAGTTTGTTCTTAGCTGCCGTAGAGAGCACAATTCCTAGTGCGGTTTGAATCGGGGTAGGAGCATGACCACCCAAGGTGGGCGAACCCATGATGAATCCGGCGCACTTCTCCACCGCTGCTTGGATTTCACCCGGTTCAGCAATTTCGCAGTTGATGGATTCTACGGCAACACCTGCTTTGGTAATGCCTCGCGCGATCGCCTGAGCCAGAGTTGCAGTGTTGCCATAGGCCGAGGCGTACAGCAGTGCCACTGAAAGTTCTTGCGACTTCTGCTGTTGGCTCCACTGCTGGTAGTTATGGGTTAGTTCTGTGAGGCCATAGCGTACCAAAGGCCCATGTCCCGGCGCGTAGAACTTCACTGTTAGATCAGCTAGCTTATCCAGCGCTGTCTCAACTTGACGGGCATGAGGAGCCATCAAACAGTCGTAGTAGTAGCGGCGATCGTCACTGAAGACGGTCCAGCCTTCATCAAACACTTGGTCACCACAGACATGCGCCCCAAAGAATTTATCGGTGTAGAGAATCTGGGTTTTGGGGTCGTAGGTGCAGAGACTATCGGGCCAGCGGGGGCTAGGCGTGGGGATAAATTGTAAACGGTGCCCCTGACCCAGATCTAAGGTTTCTTCTCCACGCACCACCAGAATATTGAGGTCTTGTTCACCTAGCGCCTTGCGGAGAGCGATCGCCCCTGGATTGGAACAAACAAAGGTAATTTGGGGCGCAATGTCGAGCAAGGCTTGCAACGTGATCGCTCGGTTAGGGTTGACGTGCCCCAGAATTACATAATCCAGTTGCTTCAGATTCAGCCGCTTCTTTAACTCGGTGAGATAGGTTTCTGCGAATGACTCACCCGGTGGATCAATCAGAGCAGTTTGGTCCCCACGAACCAGGAAAGAGTTGGCTGTGGTGCCTCGCTGTCGGGCGTACTCAATCTCAAAGCGGAGACGAGTCCAACTGCGCGATCGCAAAGCGGTTGTATCCAGGGCGATCGGTAAGATTTGTACGTCTCTGGGTTTAGTTTCCACCATAGATTCTCGCTTTGGGAAAATGTTGCTTGAGAAAATTGGGACTACAGCCAAAGCGCAGCAGCATGTTTGGCAAATCTGCGCGTCTAACATCCATCAGCGCCAGAATAGCTTCGGCTTGCGCCGCGCGGGAATTTTTCTTTAAAACCGCATCTAATTTTTCTTGGCGATTTGTCTTTTGCTCTGCGGTCAGTGACACATCATTTCTAAAGTAATTTTCTAAAAAATCAACTCCATCAGTGAGGTCAGGGCAAAGATTTAAGATCCGTTCCACATCGGTCCAAAAGGCGGCGGTGCGACCTGTTTCTTTGGAAGCAATCAAGGCGTAGGCGACGCGAATCAACCGGGCGTAGATAATCTTGATGTCTAACGTAAAAAAGCCCGTGTCAGTCCGAGCATTCATCAATGTGACAAATCCCACACCAAAACCTAGCGCTTGGCTCACCAAGGCCCAGTCGATTGTGGGTCGAGTTGACATCGAAGTGGTCATCCAAAACAGGAAACAAGGAACCAAAAACTGGGCGGCTGCCCACACCCAAACTCCCCCAGTTTTGAAAGGCTCAAAAAAAGGGAGGAATTTGCAGTCATCTGCTAGCTGTTTAAATGCCACTGCAATATTGATCACCCCTGGAATTGCTAACACTGAGAGCCAGGGCAACCAATCCATCAATTCACTCACGCTTCCTGATTCAGAGACAAGATAGGGTGTAAATGTAAATGTCCTTTCGAGGTCAGGATGAAGTAGGTTTTAGAGTTGGAGTGAATTGCCACTGGAGCTTGCGGGTGTCCCCAAGGCAGCAACTGACTCATGAGCCACTGACCATGACCGTGATGGTTTTCAGCGGTCGCTCGGCTGGTGTCAATGTAACCTTTCTGCCAGAGCTGCTGCACAACTTCGTGCATTTCGCTGATCGGGCAACCCAAGGCATGAGCTAAGTTTTCTACGGTGAGCGGTCTCCGTTCTAGCGCGCTCAAAACCCGCGTTTCATCGACGTTCATAGTCCACCTGTCCGAGTGCTCTTATCGTAGCATCACTCTCTTTGCCTCACTTTAATGTCTTTGTCAACCTGGCGAAACCTCCTTTCGGGTCATTCAAGTTGACCTCTCCCCAACCCTCTCCTACAGGCAAGGGGCTTTAAGTCGTTCTATCTTTCTCCCCTTCCCTGCCAGGGAAGTAGTTGGGGTTAGGTCTAGTAATGGTTGCCCACTTTGCGATGGTGCACAGCTGTGAGGGCATCAGGATTAGAAACTCGTCCCTCTTGCACCGTGCTGTAAACGATCCAGTGGTCGTTGCACTCCATACGGCTGCTGACCTCGCACTCTAGGTAAGCCAGCGCTTCAGTAAGAATGGGTGAACCGTTCTGAGCAGGTTGTGTTTTCACTCCAGCAAAGCGATCGGCCCCTGGTGGAAATCGCTTCAGGAAGTGTTTCATTAATCCCAGGTGATTGCCTTCTTCCAATACATTGAGGACAAAGCGATCGCCCACTTGCATTAGAGATTCGATCGCCCGATCTTTCGCAACTGCGATCGTGAAGCCAAGCGGAGTAAAGCTGGCCTGGGCTACCCAGGAGGCTAACATCGCCCCGCCGACATTGCCTTTTTTCGCAGTGATGATGTACAGACCGCCACTGATCCGTCCCAAAGCTTTGTCAAGGTCGCTGTTGAGCGACTTCATCTGTTGGATAGCGCGATCGCGAGTCAGCCACTGGCCTAAGTCAGTCCCTGCTTCTTCGCAGAGCTGGTAAACCGACTCGTTGGGCGTGTCTTTTATCCGCACCGCTGGGAAGGCTACGGTCAAGCCCGACTCTCTGAACCGTGTCAAGAGGGGATCAACAGGTTCATCTTCGCCGCCGTAGGATTCAAAAATCCCCACGGCTTGCTTGTCTTTCGCAGCGGCTAAGACTGTACCAAGAGCGGCTTGAGCGGTGGCTGCGGCTGGCCCCGATACAGGGGGAGTAGCGATCGCTAAACCTGCCGAGCGACTCACCAGTTCTTGTACTTCTTGCGGATCTGCCGATTTCAAATCCATCATTTCGACAGCGACACCCGTTTTGGTAATACCCCGTGCCAACGCTTGCGAGAGGCGATCGCTGTAGCCGTAGTCAGATACGTAGAACACCGCCACAGTTTTTTCTGACTTGGCTTTGGCTTGGCTCCAGTTGCGGTAGCGATCGACCCACTCCGCCACGTTGTAGTACAGCAGCGGCCCGTGTCCAGTGGCAATCTGCTTCACTTCTGGTAGTTCACCCATGCGCTTCAGGGCAGACAGCACCGAGCGGGCATTGGGAGCCATCAAGCATTCGTAATAGAACCGAAAATCGGCTTCGATCTCGCTCAAGTCTTCGTCAAAGGTGCGATCGTCGCAGAAGTGCATGCCGAAAGCATCGCAGGTGAAGAGAATCTGCGTTTTGGTGTCGTAACTGAAGATGGTGTCAGGCCAGTGCAGATTGGGCGCGATCACAAACTCCAATTCGTGACCATTGCCCAAATCCAAGCGATCGCCATTTTTAACAATCTGCCGCTTAAACGGTTGGTGTACCAAATCTTCGAGAAACTGAATCGCTACCTTGGAACCCACTACCGTCGCTTGGGGAGCTAAGGCCAAGACATCCCGTACTAAGCCGCTGTGGTCGGGTTCCGTATGGCTAATCACCAAATAATCGATTTTGGCTGGGTCTACGACCTGAGTCAGCGTCTCTAAGTAGAGTTGGCGAAACTTCTCATGAGACGTATCGACCAGCGCAATCTTTTCGCCTTTAATGACAAAGGAGTTGTAGGTCGTGCCATTCTTCAGACCAAACTCGATGTCAAAGCGATCGCGGTCCCAATCTAATGAGCGAATCGTGGTGGTTTCCGCAGCAATTTCGCTCGTTTGTATTGTCAATCTACGTTGAGCCCGGTCAGTCAGCACTACCATGTAAAATCTCCTCGTCAAACCTGGCTGAGGCGATCGCCTTTCCCTATTGTCACACGTTGATTTAAAAAGCTGGGTTGAAAGACCTGATAGGTAAGTTAAGCAATTCTATATGTATTTATACCTAATCGCTTGTGGATAAGAGCTGGCTCGCTTTGATGATTGGCAATTCTCGGTTGCATTGGGCTTGGTTCGATGGAGACCAATTGCAATCAACCTGGGATAGTGAGCATTTGGTAAACTCTGACCCCCCTAGCCCCCCAAATTTGGAGGGGATTTTAGAAAGAGCTTCACTTAGTAGTAGGGAGAGGGCAGTTAGGCGATCGAGAGAAGAGAACCTTGATGAATTACCGATTGTCTTAGCCTCTGTCGTTCCAGACCAAATCGCCATTTGGCAAGGTTATCCTCATCTACAAATCCTCACGCTCGAACAGATTCTGCTAGAGCACAGCTATCCCACTCTAGGAATCGATCGCGCCTTGGCTTTATGGGGAGCGGGAGAAGTGTACGGTTGGCCTACTTTGGTGATTGATGCGGGCACAGCACTCACCTTTACAGGCGGCAATGCACAACGACAGCTAGTAGGCGGTGCGATTCTGCCAGGACTGAGTTTACAAGTGCGATCGCTGGCTCAGAAAACCGCTGCTCTACCTGCGATCGCCTTACCCGAAACGTTACCAAAGCGCTGGGCCAATGATACGGAAGACGCGATCGCTAGCGGGATTATCTACACGGTTTTGGCGGGAGTGGTGGATTTTGTCCAAGCTTGGCGGCAGGAGTTTCCTGCTAGCGCTGTGGTGATCACGGGGGGCGATCGCGCACTGCTACACCATTATTTGCAAAGCCAACATCCTCAACTAGCCGCTCAAGTTACCGTTGACCCCAACCTCATTTTTTGGGGCATGAGGGCTTGTCGCGCTGAATCAGCTTCAGCTTGAAGAGGATGAGATGAAATCTCGAATTTCCTGAGCGACGGCTGCTGGGGCTGTGAGTGGTAGTTCTACGCCACCTTGCGGCACAATTCGCCAGTTCGCAGTGGGTGTTAGCTCGGTATAAGTTTGGCTGAGTAGTTTGGCTGCAAACGTATCTTGTTCACTTTGCAATACTATGACCGGAACCTTGAGCCAATCAAGCCTCCCCTGCAACTGCTCTGCTTGGATTTCACCTCGTCGGCGTTGAAATAGTAAGCGACAAGCAACAGGAGATTTCAGCAGTTGTTTTCGCCATTGGAGAGCACGTTCAACCCGTTTTTGCAGACCTAATAGAGGTGCGATGGGATACAGCGATCGCAGCAACCAAAATGGCAGGGGGGGTTGAGAGATTAACCACCTAGCCCACCACCAACGCCGCCCCAGCTTCTGCACCTGAATTCCTTCCGGAGCCAACAGTACCAAGCCACGTACCTGCTCTAGATACTTCAGGGCATAACTCGCCGCCACCCAAGCCCCCAGAGAATGACCGACTAGATACACTTGCCGCAAACGCAAACTTTCTAGATACTCTGCCAGCATCTCGACTTGCAACTCAATCGAATAATGGACTTTTGGTCGCTCCGAATCACCAAATCCCAATAAGTCAGGTACAAAACAGTGGTACTCCTTTCCCAACTGCTCAATTACTGGCACCCATTGACTGCTATCACTCCAAGAGCCATGCAGAAATACCAGCGCTGCTCCCTGACCAATTTCACGCCAGAAAATTTGCCCTTGAGACAGCTTCAATCGAGAATTACGCAGCGGTAGAGACATCTTAATCAAGGAGGAAGGATGAGGGAAGAAGGATGAAACAGGAAGGGTGAGGGATGAATGGGCCTAACTTTCATCCTTAGATTACGGCAGTGTCGTAAGTCAATTCAATTTCATTCTTCATGGCAATTGAGAGGAATAACAAAGGCGTTGCAAACAATTTCATCCTTCCTCCTTCCTCCCTCATCCTTAGTATTAGGCCAGTGTTGTTAGCCCATTCAAATAATCTTGAAGTTGGCGATCGTGATCGTGGGATAGGTTACCTAAGGGCAGAGCGTCGGTGGCAAAAGCCTGTACTTCCATCACTTCTAGAGTGTCTTGTGCCTGCATTGTTCCTTGCACTTCAGCTTCCACAACTACGCAGACTGAGTGGATTCTGGGATCGCGATCGGGTGCAGAATAAACTCCCACTAACCGTCGAATTTTGACTAGTTCCAGACCTGTTTCTTCCGCCAACTCCCGCTCAACTGTAGTAGGGATATCTTCTCCCCAGTCCACCATGCCACCAGGTAATCCCCATTTCCCATTGTCCTGCCGTCGAATCAGGACAATTCGACCGTCAGGCAGGAGCGGGATAATACTCGTACCAATAATGGGGTGTCGGAAGATCAATCCCAGTATGGTTTGAATCAAATGCCAGAACCGACGCATAAAGCAGGGCTGTCATACGAGCAGAACAATGGAAGCCGAAAGTCGATGCAATTAAACCACGCACCCATTCTTACAGTCTTCACCCAAGCAAGTGAGCCAGAATTTCTGTGGCATGAGATTCCGGTTTCACCTTGCGGTAAATTTTCTCAATCGTACCATCTGAGCCGATCACAAACGTGTGACGATGTACGCCCACGAATTCTTTGCCCATAAACTTTTTCAACCCATAGCTGCCGTACACTTGGGCTACTGTGGCATCTTCATCGCACAGTAAGGGAAAGGGCAACTGATATTTCGTCGTGAATTTGGCGTGTGCCTTCGCATGATCGGTACTAATGCCCAAAATCACTACATCTTGGGACTCATAATCCGAGTAGGCATCCCGAAAGCCGCAAGCTTCTTTGGTGCAGCCGGGAGTGTTGTCTCGCGGGTAAAAGTACAACACAACTCGCTGGCCTCTCAAGTCTGACAAGCGGACTAAATTGCCGTGCGTATCCAGCAAACTGAAGTCTGGTGCAAGATCACCAACCTGGAGAGACATAGACACTATTTACGAGGTGAAACTGTATGAGGGGAGGGCATTAATCCTGACGCAGCCGTTGTCGGGCATTTTCGATCGCTTGTCTCACTTGCTCAAACCCAGTGCCGCCATAGCTGTTGCGGGCTGCGACGACTTGACGAGGTGCGATCGCCTGATATATATCTGCTTCAAAGGCAGGATGCAGAGTTTGCCACTCGTCTAAACTCAAGTCCTTGAGCAGCTTGTTGGCGGCTAAGCAAGTCCGCACCACTTTGCCGACTAAGTTGTAAGCTTCGCGGAAAGGCACGCCTTTGGTCGCCAGATAATCGGCGACATCTGTGGCATTGGAGAAATCTTCTGCTACTGCTTCGGCTAAGCGAGAAGTGCGGAATTCTATCCCTTCTTGCAGCAAAATGGTCATAGCTTCTAGACAGCCTCGGACAGTCTTGACCGCATCAAACAAAGCTTCTTTATCTTCTTGCAAGTCTTTGTTGTAAGCCAAAGGTAAGCCTTTCATCAGCACCAGCATGGCTTGTAAATGCCCAAAGACTCGCCCAGTTTTGCCCCGCACCAGTTCTGGTACGTCGGGGTTCTTTTTCTGGGGCATGATGCTGGAGCCTGTGGCACAGCTATCTTTGAGGGTGACGAAGCTAAACTCTTGCGAAGCCCAGAGAATCACTTCTTCCGACAGACGGCTGAGGTGCATCATGATCAAGCTGGCAGTCGAGAGAAATTCGATCGCAAAGTCGCGATCGCTGACGCCATCCAAACTATTCGCATAAACGCCATCGAAGTTGAGTAGTTCAGCGGTGTAGTGGCGATCGATCGGGAAGGTGGTTCCTGCTAATGCCCCACATCCTAAGGGCGACACATTCACCCGGCGATACACTTCTCCGAGCCGCTCCCAATCGCGCTGTGCCATTTCGAAGTACGCCATCAGGTGATGCGCCAAACTAATCGGTTGAGCCCGCTGCAAATGGGTGTAACCAGGAATCAAAGTTTCTACATGCTGCTCGGCTAGGTGAAACAAAGCCGTTTGGAACTCCCGCACTTGAGCGCGAATCTCCTGCATTTGGTCTCGTAAGTAAAGCCGAGTGTCAGTGCCAACCTGGTCGTTCCGCGATCGCGCAGTGTGCAGCTTTTTGCCCAAATCCCCCAAAATTTGCGTTAGGCGACGTTCAACCGCAAAATGTACATCTTCGGCATCAATACCTGGGCTGAAGAAACCTTGGCGATATTCTTGCCGAATTTGATCCAGCCCCTTTACAAGTTGATCCCCTTCGTCTGGGGTAATAATGCCTGTGTGAGCCAGCATTTGGGCGTGAGCCTGCGACCCAGTCAAGTCATACTCTACTAACTCGATATCAAAGCCAATGCTGGCATTGAATTGAGCGATCGCTGGGTGTAGCGCAGTTTCAAATCGCTGACTCCAAGTTTGGGAGCTAGCAGCAGGTTGGGGCGGCAGTTCCGTATCCAAGGTTGTTTTCCTGAATTCAATCAACAGCGTCGAAAACTCATCTTGATATGAGCGATGCCTCCTAAAATGCAGTCCGAGCTACCAGCATCGAAGGCCAATCTAGGAGGCAAAAATTTATCTAAATCACGGCTTAGAGGTGAGTTTAATAGGAAGTCATACTGCGAATCATGTAGCCCAAAATAACTCCGATTAATAAAGCCCACACTTGGCCTGTTTTTACAAAGTTGTTAAATCCCTTCTGCATATCTGCCAAAATGTCTTGGTTATATTGTTTGGCCAATATTGTCCAGTCATGAGGGACATGCCAAGCTAAGCCTTGCTGGAGCCAGTCACCCCAATGTGTGGTGTGATTCAACCAAGTTGTCATGTCCTGCATTACGTGGATGACCATTGCTACCATCTCCTCATCAAATGTTGGGACTACTAAAAGGTTTAAGACTAAAAGGCTAATCCGTAGCAAGCGATCGCAGTCTTTTGGTGCATCCCAGCAGCTTTACTACTGCAATTAGCACGTAACAATAGAGTCGCAGATTTTTGGCACTTGTAAAGTAAAAATCGCGATTAATCTGGCGAGTTGATTTGCATGACAATCAAAGTCATGTCATCACCGTTGCGATTGCCTGCTCCAATAAACTGCTGCACTTGGGCAAACAAATGCTCCAGAATCTCTTGGGGGCTTTCGCAATGACCACAAGCCCAGTGGAAGGCACGAGTTAGATTGTCTTCATCAAAGCGATCGCCACTACGGTTAGCTGCGTCGGTAAAACCATCGGTGTAGTAAATCAGCGTATCCCCCGGCTGTAGCTGGATTTGACCATCTTGGTAATGGGTATCTGCATCTAAGCCGATCAGCATGCCCAGAGTGTCTAAGCGCTTAATCGAGTCGGTTGAGGCTTGCCAAAGCAACGGCGGGTTGTGCGCGGCATTACTGTAGGACAGCATCTGCGTCTGCGGATCATACTCCGAGTAAAACAGAGTCACGAACCGATTGGAATTTTCCAAATCTGCATACATGACTTGATTCAGGTGTTGCAGAATCCGCGCGGGAGAGTGCCCATTCAATACTTCTGCCCGCAGCATGCCCCGTAGCATGGTCATGATCAGACCAGCGGGCACGCCCTTCCCCATGACGTCACCAATAGAGACGCTCCAACGGCCCGCTTCGCCACTACCTGTTTTGACCGAGCGCAAACGAGCGTGAGGAATGGGGATGAAATCGTAATAATCACCTCCAACTCGATTCGCCGTTTGACAACGAGCGGCCAGTTCTGCGCCTCGAATTTTGGGACACTGGCGTGGCAAGAGCTGTAATTGAATTTCTGCCCCAATTTCTAGTTCGCGATCGAGCCTTTCTTTTTTGCGTAGCTCTACCGTGAGTTCGTCATTTTCGATCGCCACAGCGGTTTGGTCAGCCACCAAGCGTACCAATTTTTGCCGCGTTTCTGTCCAGGCATAATCCACAGCTCGGCTAAAAACGTAAAGTCTACCCCGCTCAGCATTTTTGACCAGAATCGCGGTGCCAAACAAATGCACATCTGGCCCTAAGTAATGACTGACCTGATGGTCGAGAGCCGCAGTCATTTTAGCAGGGGCGATCGCGCCTCCGGGTGTGGCAGCGGCAGCGGCTAACTGACGGGTCGCGGTTTCTAGCGCTTTACGAATATCGTGGCACTGGCGGCTGTCCTGACAATGCAGCCGCTCTAGCCGCATCTGTCCATTGGGTTTGAACAGTACTAAGGCTCCACCATCCGCATCAGTCACCCGACTCGCCATCAGCGGAATCAGCTCTAGAAACTGGTTTAAGTTATTGAAGCTCCGTAGAGCAAAGCTGAGCGAGCTTAACAAGTCTTGGATTTTGTGCTGTTCCCGATGCAACCGCGCCACCAGTTCCTTCAGAGCGAAAACTGGCGTCATATCGGGGGAGGTGCCGCCACTGGTGCGGTCAGAGGGTTGGGAGGGCTGTCGAGGAACAGGCACAGCAGTCATTAGCGCAATGTTAAGTTGTCATTGAGAACCGAAAAGTTGAACGTCAACAGGTGAAAGAAGATAAATTCTCTACCTGCAATTTGAACAAATTACTGGAGAGACAGCTTATCACTATTTACAGAATTTGCGCTCTAGTTTTACTGGTTTAAAGTCAGCAAACTGATGAGAATTTGTAAAGCATCTAGTTCACTACAAATCTAGTTTGCTAAAAAATAGTGTGATGTTTAACCAAGGTTAAGTGCTTGGTACAAGAATCAACTCAATACCAGTAAGTTCCGCCAACAGGATTAAAGTTGGCGCAGAGTTGGCATAAATTCTAACGAATCTGTTGATACTAGCAGAATTGTTCCTGAGCAGCGCCAATCTCTTTGAGGTGACTTGCGAGTGAATCAACCTGCTAGAAGCGCTTCCACAAACTCATAGCTAGAGAACGGTCTGAGATCTTCAATCCCCTCACCCGCCCCAATAAAGCGAATGGGTAGGCCTAACTGCTGCACCACCGCCAGAGCGATTCCACCTTTAGCGGTGCCATCCAACTTGGTCAGAACAACCCCACTCAGTTGTGCAGCTTCTAGAAATACTTCGGCTTGGCGTAGCCCATTTTGGCCCAACGTAGCATCCAAGACCAACAAAGATTCAATCTTGGCATCGCCTGCTTTCTTGTCAATAATGCGCCGAACCTTGCTCAATTCGTCCATCAAGTTTTTCTTGTTTTGCAAGCGCCCAGCCGTATCCACTAATAACAGCTCGGTCCCTCTAGATTGAGCCGAACCGATGGCATCGAAAACGACCGCTGCTGGGTCTGTATTTTGTCCAGGGTTGGAAATGACTTCAACACCACTACGCTGTCCCCAAACCTTGACTTGTTCGACAGCGGCGGCTCGGAAAGTGTCGGCAGCGGCAATTAAGCAGTTGTACTCCGATTTCTGAGCTAAATGGGCTAGCTTGCCAATGGTGGTCGTTTTACCGGCACCATTCACGCCTGTAATCAACCAAATGTTTAAGGTATCTTTTTCGGGCGCAAAAGTAGGGTTGTAGGACTTGCCCAATGGCCGATCCAGCATATCGCGGAGGATCGACTTCAGGTAAGCGATCGCCTGATCCGGAGGCAGTGCTTCTTCCCGCAGTTTCTTCTGGAGGGAGTCAATAATGCGGTCTGTGGCAGCTACGCCCACGTCGGCTTGGAGCAACAGCGCCTCAATTTCTTCGACAGCGTCTTGGTTAAGCGGCCCTTGTCCGACGATCGCCTTGAGTTGGTTGACCAAGCTGCGGCGAGTCTTGTCTAGCCCTTGGCGTAATCGCTTCAGCCAAGTGATTTCTTCAATCGAAATTTGGTCTGGGCGGCGACCTTGAGCGGCTAACACCTCAGCAGACCACAAGAAGCCTTCATCAAAGGCAATTTCAGGCACAGCCTCTTGAACTGTGGCAGTTGGCTGAGCAACTTCTGGTTCGGGTGCTTCGATGGCGGTGGCTTTGAGACGCTCTAATCTCGCTTGCCGATCCGTTTCCGCCTGTGCCCAGAAGGGCAACGGTGCTGCTTCGGTAGATTCTGATGCTTCTGTAGTTACTTCTAATGTTTCTACTGCTAGAGGTTCTACAGGGATGGTTTCTGGGGCGATCGCAGGGGCTTCTATTTCTTCCGATGCTAATGCTGCGATTGGCTCGGCGATCGCTTCCTCAGGAGCTTCAGGCTGCTCAGGAGTTTCAGGTTGTTCAGTTGGTGTAGATTCGCTGACTTCGGCGGTAAGTTCAGCAGCAGTTGGAGCGATCGCGGGTTCAGCTATAGGATCTTCAGCAGTGGCTTCCTCTAAGGTCTCTGCGACTTCTGGCACTTCTAGCTCTTCAGCTACAGGCTCTTCAGTAGCGAGTTCCTCGGGTGCTTCTGCTACAAATTCTTCAGCTGCTGCAGGTTCCTCAGTGGCGGGTTCTTCGATAGCGACTTCGTCGGGTGCTGCTTCTGGCTCAACCTGCTGTCGCTTTTGAATATTTTGGTAAGCTGCTTTGGCCCAGTTGAGATAATCTTCCGCCACTTCTTCGGTGGCAGTTGCGGCTGCTTCTGGCTCACTCTGCTCTGGCTCAACCTGCTCCGCTTCAGATGGCTCTGATATTGTTTCTGTCTGGTCAACCTGAGAATTTTCCGAGCGATCGTCAAACTGCCGACGGAACCAATTGAAAACCATTGCAATTTACCTAAAACTGCTACCTAAGGAAATATCGAGATCTCGATAGATCTACTCAATACATCTAACTGTAAAGAAAAATGTTTGTGCTTAAAACTAATCTGAACGCTCAGTTGAGTTCGCAGCAACTCAATCTGACCAAGTTTTTGCTTTGGAGTTTAGACAGATTTGGTTTTGATTTGCTCTGTCACGCGCCGTAGCACACCATTGATGAAGCGGTGTCCTTCGCTTCCACTGTAGCGTTTTGCTAATTCTACAGCTTCGTTAATCGCAACTTTGTCTGGCACGCCCAAATACATGATTTCGGTGACAGCGATGCGAAGAATATCGCGATCGATCCGCGCTAAGCGATTGAGTTGCCAATCAACTAAAGACTGAGTTAGCAATTCATCAACTGCTGCCGTATTGGCATTTAAGGTGCTAATCACTTGCAGAGCATAAGCTCGAACTTCTTTCTGATTCGTCAACTGAATCAGTTCTGGTAACTCAACTGCCATTCCGACGCGATTAATTGCAGTTTGAGCTAAATACAGCGCTTCTTGGACCATGGCTCTGGCACTCTGGACATCGCTCGCTCGCGTTTCGCTACTCAGCAGGCGATCGCTGCCCCGCTTCACTTCTGCTGCTGCGGTTTCTAGGGTTTCCTGAACTTCAGTAGTTAGCGTACGAACAGCGGCCAGCATGATGTTTTGGAGTTGCTGGTCGTCCAGTCGGCTCTGGTTAGCAGGCAACTGGCTAATGCTGAGCAGGGAAAGTTCACGAGCGATTCGGCGAGCTTGCATGGAGAGTTAATTGTCCAGGTTCAGAAGCAGCTTGACTATCTTAACGCTTTAACGCTTGCTTCACTCCTCTTCGAGCGGCAGCGTTAAGGCTTGCCATTGGGGTTCGGGCAGAGGCGTTTCTAGTTGGCGATCGCTGGTGGGTTTCAAGGCCAATGTCGCTTGGGAGGTAGGACTAACAATGCCACCCGACACAATCACCTTAAAGGCATCTTCTACCGACATCGACAGGTTGACTACTTCGTTTTCTGGTACTACGGCATACCAACCCGTCGTCGGATTGGGAGTGGTGGGAATAAATACCCCTAGCATCGACCCAGGCAAGTGCGCCTGAATGTCGCCACTGATCACTCCGGTGACAAAGGCGATCGCCCAGACTCCTCGACGGGGATACTCCACCAACACGACTCGGCGGAAGCGGTTGTTAGAATCTTTCAGCAACGTTTCTAGCAGTTGCTTCAGCGTTTTGTAAACGGCCCCCGCTAACGGAATCGCCTGCAACAACCGCTCCCCAAAATCTAGCAGCCACCGTCCTGCAATATTTCGAGCCATTAAGCCAATTACCAAAATCAAGAGCAATGGCACCGTTAGGCCCACAGCAAAATTGAGGAAGTTGACTAGGATGGGGTGAAAGCCGTCAAAAGGGTTGAGTTGCTTCGGGACGCGCGTCAAAAAGTTAATCACCCAATTAGCAACAGTAATCGTCAACCAGATGGTCGTGGCTAAGGGAATGACAACGAGCAGCCCCGCAATCAGATCATTTTTTAAGTCCTGCTTTAGGCGTTGGAACACAGACAACCCACTCTCCTTCAATCGGCTGGAAAATTTGGCTGCTATCACTAAAGTTGTGAATGAGACTGAGCGGTAAGGAGTTTAGACGGAAACCGTCTATTGAGCTTGGTTTCTCAGGAAGGATTACTTCCATTGTGCCCTGTCTATTTGAATCCCTGATTAGCTGCCTCAAGGGAACGGTGACAACTTAGCGTCTTCTCTTATTTGTCAACCTTGTAAAGATTTATTTCAATTTTAATGTTTATTCCAAAAATTACCGGAGCAGCAGGACTGCATCCGATAACCAAAGGCATATCTTAGAGCAATTATTACCTGTTTGCGGCCTGCTATGTATCCGAGAATACTGCTTTTCTGGATTTGATATTTATGGAATCAAGAATACAGTTGTCAATTGACCGTCACAGAATCTATCTCAGTAGGTTCAGCGATCGCCAAAACATCATCTTCTGACACCACGGGCGGCGGCAAGTGCTTGATTTCCCAAGCTTTGAGCAGAATTAGGTATTCATAAAAAGCTTGCAAGGTACACCAAGCAAACCCCGCTCGGCCATCCAGAATGCCGCCCAGCAAGAAATACATGTAGAAAAAGCGAATCAGCGGCCTGAAGGGCAACCGTAAAGACAAATCTTTGAGTGCGCGCCGTCGTTTTACTTCGGATGAGCCAAAAAATAGATCCTGCCACTTGACGGTGCCCGTTTCTAGCTGCTTTAGGGTTTCCTGGGCTTCGTCGCTGGAGTAGCGGTTGTGCTTATCAATCCACCGACTCAAGCCTTTCCCGCAGGTGTAGTGGGGATAGGTTTCTTTCAGAAATCCGGTGGGGCCATTACACACCTCGCGCTCGGTGTGGCCGTAGTCATCGAACCAAACCTGATCGCGGCGGAAGAGCCGCATTTGATAGCGGGGGTACTGTGTGCTGCGCCGAATCCACTGCCCTAGAAACATCACTCGCTCAGCCACGTAGTAGCCGATGTAGTCCTGGCTTTGCATTGCTGTGAGGCATTCTTGAAACAGTTCTGGCGTCATCCGCTCATCTGCTTCTAGGATGTAAACCCACTCATGCTTGACCGGAACTGATTGGAGCATCCAAGTTCGTTGCCGTCCGTGGCTTTCGAACTGATGCTGCACAACTCGGACAGGATAGCGCTGGGCCACCTCTACTGTGCGATCGCTGCTCAAGGAATCAACCACAACCACATCATCTGAGAGCAAAGCTGACTCAATACAAGCCGCAATCTCAGTTTCTTCGTTGTAGGTGAGGATGTAAATCGAGAACATAGCTCAGCTTTTTGGGTGAGGGGAGGTTAGTGCAGCAGAGGCATTGCGTTGGTAGAGAGGCACCCCCCAGCCTTAGGCATGTCAGTGCTTATAGGCTCGTGCAGCCAGAGATACTCTTGAAGTTATAACTAGCGAGTCGCTTTCCGAGACCCTGCTCCCAATTGCCGCAATCCAGTCCAACCAACCGTAATGTACCCAATTGCTAGGAGCAAACTGCTGAGTCCTACCCGCAATCCAGACTTGAGAAACTCAGCATTGGCACGTTTTTCTAAATCGAGGCGGCGAGTGCGGATCTGAGTTTGAGCATCTTTCGCTTTTTTATCGAGTGCTTGTGGATCAGATTGGAGTTGTTGCTGAATCTGGCTCTTTAGAGCTTGGACTTGGGCTAACTGTTCCCCTTTGATCTGTCCACTCTCGATCGCTTGATTTAGTTGTGAGTCGCTTTTGACCAAACTGTTAATTTGTTGCAGTTGTTGATTGAGTTGTCCCTCTGCTTGTCCCGCCTCTTGAGAAATCTGCGTCCGGGTTTGCTGGTTCGCTCGGTAGGTGTTGCTGAAATGTAGAGGCGACAATACTAAGAAGACAAAACCCAGCAGGCTGGCTAGCAAGAGAGAAGCAAAGCTGATGTTTTGCCAAGCTTTTTGTCGCTCTGGAGGTGCACCCGAAACACTATCAACCCAAACTCCAGTGAATAGGAGGACAAAACCCAGCAGTGGCACAACTCCGCGATCGACAAATTGGCTAAATAGGGCGATTTGCCATTTCAGTCCTTCTAAGCTGCTGAGTTTGGCGGGTACATCGGAGGGTACCAGCAACACGGCATAGTCAATCAGAGCAGCCAGAATCAAAATGATTCCCACGTATTTGAGCGTTTGGGAGGCGATCGCAGAGAGTTGACGGCTATCAGTTGCTTTCATTGGGCTTCAGAGTGGTTTAGTGATTGTCTGCTTCAAGCTGAGCTAGATTCAGCATACTCGTTTGTTATCCCTGTTCACTTGCGAGCAAACAGGACAATGTGTCAAGTACAACCGCTAGTAAATTCTTTCAGTCTAGACAAGTCAAGGTTAGCGGGTCAGAGGAAATTATAAATACGTAACAGGTTAAATTCCAAATCAATTTACTTCTTTCAGGTAACTTTTAATTCCTCTTAAAATTGCCTTTAAGCAATCATTAATAATTCATTTTTTAATTTATCTAAGTATTGACAGGGACGCGATCGTTGTTATAAATGCAGCTAGGAAGTTTCTGGCTACAGTATTTTCCTCCTGCGATCGCGCCATAACTGGCAACCATTTATCTAAATTCAACCTAACTAGTCAGTGATAGATAGTGCCATATCACTGAAAGCTAGATTGATCTAAAGCGGTCAATATGTTAGTTACACAAAAAATTAACTAGCAGTTTTTAAGTTAGGTAGATTTGGGAGCTGTTTAAAGAGTGATGCTTAATACTCGGATGGTCCCTAGCCTGCAAACCTGGAAAAACAGTTATGCAACTCTAAGCTGTGTATCTACCCAACAAGGCTGATTTAGGTTAAAGCTCAGTTATTTATACATAAGGAATATTTGAGAAATCCTTGATGCCAGCATGATAGAACTGCATCACCTCTACCATGCCTATAGACCTGCCTCATCAAAAACCAATGAACAAAATTGTAGAAGTTTTGCCAGACACCACAGCTCTGATTCAGCGATCGCTGGAAGTGGTTGTAGAAAAAATTCAAGCGGCGATCGCAGACCGAGGACAATGCAGCATCGCCCTGTCCGGTGGGAGTACGCCTAAGCCACTATACGAAGCTCTCGCGACTCAAGATTTGCCTTGGGGCCAAATCCATGTGTTTTGGGGCGATGAGCGCTACGTTCCTGCCGATCACCCAGACAGCAACCAGGGGATGGCTCGTAAAGCTTGGCTCGATCGCGTCCAGATTCCTGCCGAGAATATTCACCCAATGCCAACTGCGGCTGCTGATCCGGCGATCGCGGCTCAAGACTACGAATCTCATCTACGAGAAGTGTTACAGGTACAGGGTCAAGCCTTGCCTGCTTTGGATGTGATTCTCTTGGGCTTAGGGGATGATGGGCATACGGCATCTTTGTTTCCGCATACA
The DNA here is from genome assembly GCF_039962155.1 of Trichocoleus desertorum AS-A10. Taxonomy (NCBI): domain Bacteria; kingdom Bacillati; phylum Cyanobacteriota; class Cyanophyceae; order Leptolyngbyales; family Trichocoleusaceae; genus Trichocoleus; species Trichocoleus desertorum. The sequence continues at coordinate 164,884 of NZ_JAMPKN010000010.1, forward strand.
GCAGCCCTACAAGTGCAAGATCGGCTGATTACTGTGGGAAATAAAGATGGTCAGCCACGCCTCACCTTTACTGCGCCCCTGATTAATGCCGCCAGATACGTTGTATTTGTAGTGGCTGGTGCCAACAAGCAAGCCGCTCTCAAAGAAATTTTTGCCCCTACAGCCGATGCCATGACCTATCCAGCTCGCTTAGTCCAACCGCAAGGAGAACTCTGGTGGTTATTTGACGCTGCCGCTGGACAAGCCATAAATGGTTAAGATTGAGTACTAGACTAGCTGTCTGGTTATCCCCTGGCATGATTTCGGCAGAAGAGAAACTTTCATGATTGTCTGTCCCAATTGCAACCACCAAAATCCTGAAGGCGCAGTGCAGTGCGAGGCTTGCTACACCCCGTTACCTGCCACTACCAACTGCTCCAACTGTGGTGCAACTGTACAGACAGATGCTAATTTCTGCGGTCAGTGTGGCTTTAACCTACGCACTAATACCCCACTACCGGGTGTTGAGGAAACCTCCATGCCCTCCTTTGTAGAATTTGTAGGAGCAGCGACACCCGGTAATTCTAGTTCAGCCAGTCAGTCAGATCTATTTACCACTAATTCTTTGGGGCCAGAAGGCAATGAATTAGGCAACAGTCTGCCTGATGTTGCGCCTCTCTCTGGATCACTAGGCCAGGAATTGCTCCCACCACCCCTCGCAAGTGACTTTCCCGTGCCATCTCCGGTCGTCTCTAGCGACTCCCACACGCGGCTGCAACAACAGACAGCCAAACTACTGCATTTACGCACCGATACGCCTCTGGAATTGCCCCCCCAGTTGTCTCTCATCCACATCGGCAAGTGGAACGATCGCATTCCTCCAGATATTGATGTGTCTGGGTTTCCTGACTCAGAGATCGTCTCTCGTATCCATGCGGATATTCGGGTGGAGGGAGATGCGTTTTACATTGAGGATGTGGGTAGCTCTAATGGCACCTACATCAACAACATGTTGATCCCCTTGGGCAATCGCCATCGATTGCGCTCAGGCGATCGCATTTCTTTAGGAAAGGGCGATCGAGTCACCTTTTTATTCCAGATTTCTTAATAACTTCTTAACAATTTTATCGAATTAAAACTACTAGAGAGCTAGCGACGTAAGCCCTCTAGCCTCTGGGCTGCGTTTGCAAATAAAAAACAAATAATTGCTCACTTTGCCAACTCTGAACTACCATCAATTGATGGAAAATTGCTCAACGAAATTAAGTTGAAGCCGCCTAGGATTAGGATATAGAAAAGCTCTAAAGTTATTGCTGCCTCGGCTGCGATACTTCTGTTATTTCAGACTTAGCATCGCCAGTGTGATTACTCTGACTCTCCTCCATCCTCTCCAGCATATTCCGGTGCAAACCTGGGTCTTCGATCAAGAGCCAGTGATTCGAATTGGGCGGTCAACGGACAATCATGTCGTGCTCTACAGTGCAGTAGTGTCGCGTCACCATGTTGAAGTGCGGCGTAATGGTTCTAGTTGGGAAATTGTCAGCATCGGAACCAATGGTACTTACTTAGAGGGCAAGCGCATCACGCACGCGCCTGTCATTGATGGGGTAATTATTCGGCTTGCCCGCTCTGGGCCGAATATTCAGATTCGCATTGGGGCTGAGGCAATGAAAGAACTGCCTAAAACGCTCTCTGGAGAGCGTACCTTGGCTCAACAAGCACGAACCAAACTAGACGAAGACGCTAGCGATGTTTTAGAGGAGACTAGCGCTCAAGTCAGCACGATTCCTGTGCCTCCGCATTTGCGGTTACCCGCTCCGTTGGAGGAGCCTGATTCTACTCAAACCACGGGCGCAAGAAAGGTTGTCACCGTTGCTGGAGAACGGCAACTTGAACCTACTAAAATCTCTCCAGTTCCAGCCACCAAGGTAAGTTGTCAGCATCAGCGGGCTAGCCCGGAACTACGCTTTTGCCTAGATTGTGGCGAACCGCTCCAAATTCAGCAGCTTTTGGGCAAGTACCAGGTCTTGCAGACGCTGAATCACGGCGAGATGGGCATTACTTACTGGGCTTGGCGAGACGGGCAGAGCGTCGTGCTCAAAACCTTAAATTCAGAATGGTCGGACCATCCGCAAGCTAAAGACTTATTGGCGCAGGAAGTCAATTTACTCAAGCAATTTAATCATCCTGGCTTGCCACGGTTAATCAATACTTTTGCCGTATCGGGGCAGCCGTATTTGGCGATGGAGTTGATCTACGGGCACAGCTTAGCCCAAGATGTCGCCGCGAGCGGTCCCATATCTCTGGTTCAGGCGATCGCTTGGATGACAGAAATTTGTGAAGCGCTCGACTATCTCCACAACCTCACGCCTCCAGTTCTGCATCGAGACTTACAGCCACAGCACTTAATTAGACGAGCCATCCCAGTCAGCGGACATGAAATTGCTTTAATTGGGTTTGGATCAGTTAAGGTTGCGGCAGTCGAACCTGGTAACCCCATTGGCACACCGGGGTATATGGCTCCTGAGCAAGAAGTGGGTGAAACCTCGATCTCATCTGATTTATATGCTCTCGGCCCACTCCTGATTTATTTACTCACTGGGGAAGACCCTAACTTGTTTTACGGCCATCGCGACCAAGGCGCGAGGCTCTACGCTGAGTATGTCCCTGACTTGCCGCCTGCTTTAATTCCCGTCATTCGCACGCTCACCCATCCTCAGCCAGAACAGCGCTACACAACTGCGCGTGAGGTAGCAACGGCGATCGCAGAAATTGCAGTCTAGGATCGAGTTGGCAGATCAGCAGTTCTAGACAGGATATTTATTTCATGGCACGAGGAGATCAGATCTACGTGATGCGCGAGTTTATGGGGCTACCAGGTCTCTATGAGCATCACGGCATCGACTGTGGCGACGGTACAGTAATTCACTACCGCAAAACCGAAGTGGCCAGGATTTCGCGCACCTCAATGGCGGAGTTTGCGATGGGGCAACCCGTCTATGTGAAACGCTACACCACTTCCTATCTTCCCGATGTGGTAATACAACGAGCCGAGAGCCGCATTGGGGAATCAGCTTACAATCTCACGACCAACAATTGTGAGCACTTTACCACTTGGTGCAAAACCGGAGTGAATGAAAGTGCTCAACTTCGCAATTTTGGCTTAGATGCTGTCAGAATTAGCTTGCCTGGAACTGACAAGTTGATCAATGAGGCGATCGACAATTCATCTCCTGCTAAGTCTATGGAGTTGTACCGCCAAGCGCTAGACAACATTGCTTCGGCAGAAAGTACCCTCCGACCGCAGTATCAACACGCCCAAAAAGAAGAGAACACTTGGCACCGTGTGGCTATGGCTGCTCTGAAACAAGGCCGAGAGGAGTTAGCCCGCGCTGCGCTCCACCGCAAAGTCCAATGGAAGAAAACTGCCGCCGACTACAAATCCCAGCTCGATTACCTAGAAACTCTCAAGGCTCAACTCAATCGCGATAGTTTGCCTTTGCGACAGACAATTAGTAGCAACTAGGTGTTTGGGGGCGGTCGCCCTTCCTAGAAACTGGTGAATGCATATGCTCAGTATTCAACTTCATAAGTTGAGCAACCGCAAGAGTAATGATTGCGGTATTGTTCTTTTACATACCGAGTTTAGCTAATCAATAAGCTTCTATAAAACATTATTTTTTTATCATCTATATAAACACCAAAAATTTAATTGGTGGAACTCTCAAGAATACTATTAAAGCTGGCTTTCAACTTCTCTAACTCCTGGCGTTGATGATCGATCCAAGCTTTCTCAGCTAATCGTTGCTCTGGTGTTTCTTGTTGGTAACACTCTTGCTCCTCTAAAAACTCATTGTAGAAAGCGATCGCCTGTTCTAAAGCTTTTTTCATCAAGTCCACTCTACTATCAATCATAAATTTGATCCTTTGATCACTCTTTCCCGTAACTTCCTCTTCGAGCCTGGCAACTTCAGTCCATGGAATGTCTCCCCATTGACTCTTCCAAGCATTGAAAGTTGGAGAAAAAACGCCTTTGAGATAGCTACTAGAAAGGCTAGGCAATAAATTGGTGCAACTTAATTGCATTTCTTTTAGTCTTTTGTCGATCTCTATTACTAATTTATTTTTGCTTTTCAAGTCAAAAAGACTCGCATAGGATTTGATAATAATTGAATACTGGTTGTCAACTTCTTTAACTAGTAAGTTAAGGTCTTTCTTAATGTGACTATCCACTTGTTGAAAGTGTGAAGTCATTTTTGAAAGCATATATTTACTAAAATCCTCTTTTCTGGGCCAGCCAATCCCTGCTTTAAGTTGCTTTTTTCCGTCCAAAAACCATGTTTTTCTTGATTCTTCGATGCGTTCTTTCCACAAGCTTCTTGATTCTTCTATTAATTTAGCTTTTTGATGGGTTGCTAGTTTTTGAATTCTGAAGTGATAGGCACTAATTTCTCCAATCTCCTGCCAGATCTTGTCCCTAGAAGTTTCAGTTATTCTTAGCTTGCTATTCCAAACATCTTCAGCTTCAATTAAATTCTGAAAACAAGGTTTAATTAATTCTTTTAACTTGAGGGCAGATAGCCTTATTTCTTGAATGCAGGGTTGAATCGACGCATTAAGGTTTGTAGCAGTCCCCTTCATCTCTCTGGATTCTATGGAGCTATATTCATTTTTTAATAGCTGGTCAACAGATTGTTCAATACTTTGAAAAATTCTTAAGTGTTCATTCATCCGTGGAATCTCCGGTGCCTGTATATAGAATTAGAAACTAGAATATATCTCAGTTTTCCCAAATTCAACATTAGCTGGATAGCCACATGATGACTTTTATTTTTCCTCCTCATATTCAAGCTGGTATTGCTGCTGGCATTTACAAGCAAGTGATTTCTAAATCTGGCGTACCACTGAGTATGGTAATGGACTTAAATGGTCGCTTTGCTGGTCATGCAGTTGGTAGCGTTCTTAATGACCAGGCTTTGCCCGAACTAGTTTCTGATATTGGTGGTGCTGTCCTTAAAGGTGTAATAAATGGTAGTCCTGTATCACCTTTGATAGGGGGATTTCAAATTATTCAGACCCATAGAGGATTTCAAAAAACTTATGCAATGCTAGACACCCTTCAAACTAGCGTAGGAGTTTTGCAAGCAACTACGGCACTAATTGGAGTTGGCACAGTAGTAGGGGTAGCTCTCACAGCAGTAAATCTTTATCAGACCATGAAGTTACGAGAAGACGTTAAGCAGTTAAGGTTAGAAGTCGTTAACGGCTTCATTGATTTAAAGCAGGCGCTAAAAGATCAAAACAAAATGGTTTTGCAGCGAATTGACGAAGTTGCTGAAGATATTGAATTTAAGCAGCATAGTATAGTTTTAGCTCAAGCTTATGGTCATTTTGTCCAAGGAATAAACTGTCTTAGGGATGCAGCTAAGTTACAAAATCTAGGCCAGCGAAGCGCTCAAATCGATTTAGCGAAGGGGATGTTGTTCAATGCTTTAGCTGCTTACGATAATCCTCAACTTTTAGAGGATGCTAGCTCGGCAGGAATTCTTCGTAGACGCGAATGTTCTTGGGCGATCGAGCAAGCAATTGCACTAGCCTATCAATCACAAGATGCTCATGAGCTAGTCAGCGATCGCATCTCTCAGCTTCAACAAAAAATTCGCAAAGATATTCTGACGGTTGCAGAACGCTGCGAATCTGAGGAAGAACTAGATTTTATATTTCCAGAAATTGTTCGGATTTACATGCATGATTTGGCAGCATTGCAGTCTTGGCAAGGCCATGCTGAGTGGAGGCAATCTCTATCTCCTGAGGAATATAAGGATTTATCAAATACAGAACTTCCAACTTCTGAAGAGAGCGCTACCTTTCAAGAAGCGCCTGTGGTAGACCAACCCGTAGAACAATTGTTGTACAACACTGCAAAATCAAAATCTCATTTCTTGGCTTTGCGAGATCAGCTCAAGTTCCTAATCAAACCAGATTTACGACAAGCTCATGAAGCTTACATCAGCCAACAAGCCCTAGCCTCGGGTCAAAAAGCCCTCTCACCATCCAATTGGCAAGAAGTCCCAGATTTGACGGTTGCCAACCTCTACTGGTATTTCAAATCTCGAAGCGCACAAGCATAAAAAACGAGGATGCTTGGTGTAAACATCCTCATCAAAAGATTTTAGGACTGTGGCTTAAGCACCAACCGCTTCTTTGGCTGCATAGAGTACTTCAGCGGTAATTTCGCCGATGCCACGTTCGCGAGCAAATTTCTCGGTGTTACGCTTCACCTTGCCACGGACAAAACCAGGAATTTTGTTGAGTTCAGCTAGGCCATCGCGGCTCCAACCGAGGTCAGAGTCGGCAGAGATGCCCTTGGTAATCACTTCCTTGGTGTCGTGGCCGCCGAAGATTTCTAGCAAGTGGTCTTCCATGCCGAGGGTGAAGGAGTTGTAGACCAAATCGACGACTTGGTTGGTGCCTTCGTAACCGAGGAATGGCTTGTAGCCGATGGGGAAGTTTTGGATGTGGATGGGGGCCGCAATGACACCGCAGGGAATATCGAGGCGTTTGCCGACGTGGCGCTCCATTTGGGTGCCGAAGATGGCAGAAGGCTCCAAGCGGGCGATCGCATCTCCAATTGCGCCATTGTCATCACTAATCAAGATTTCGTCGCAATACTCGCTGACCTGCTCGCGGAACCAATCAGCATCGTACTTGCAATAGGTGCCTGCTAAGACTACCTGAATCCCCATCTCACGGGCCAGAATCTTGGTCATGGCGGCGGCGTGGGTGTTGTCGCCAAAGACTACGGCCTTTTTACCTGTGAGGTTTTGGCAGTCGATCGAGCGAGAGAACCAGGCAGCTTGCGAGACATGCAGGGTTTGCTCGTTGATAAAGTTTTCGTAGTCAACGTTTGCACCTTGGGCGTTGATGACTTGTTGAATCTTGCGAATACAACGAGCCGTCTCTACTACACCCATCGGCGTGATGTCTACATAAGGAGTGCCAAACTCTTTTTCGAGGTAGCGAGCTGTCATCAAGCCGAGTTCGCGATAAGGCACCAAGTTAAACCAAGCTTTAGGCAGGTTCTTGAGATTGAGAACAGATGCTCCTTCTGGAATGATCTCGTTGATCTCAATGCCCAAGTCAGCCATCAACCGCTTCAGCTCGGTGCAGTCGTGGTGGCTGTGGAACGCCAGGGTAGAGATGCCAATGATGTTGACCGAGGGCTTGGCGGTTTTGCCTTCCGGGAGGTCGCCTTTTTTGCGGGCCTTCGCGATGTAGTACTGCACGATTTGCTCTAAGGTGCGATCGGCAGCCTGCATTTCGTTGAAGCGGTAATGGTTCACGTCAGCTAGTAGAACATCCGCGACGGAGGCTTCTTGGGCGCGATCGACGAAGTTTTGCAGATCTTCTTGCAGAATGCTGGAGGTGCAGGTGGGAGTCAGCACGATCAGGTCAGGATGCTCTTCTGCGTCTTTGCGAGTGATATTATCTACTACTTTTTCTTGAGAGCCACGGGCCAAGACGTTGCGGTCTACGATGCTGGCGGTTACTGGGGTAAAGTCTCGCTCCCGCTCTAGCATCGATCGCATGACGTTGAAGTAGTCATCTCCTAGGGGAGCATGCATGATGCCATGCACATTTTTGAAAGAGCTGGCAATGCGGAGGGTGCCAATGTGGGCGGGGCCTGCATACATCCAGTAAGCCAATTTCATATCCGGTGTCCCTTAATCTCGGTTGTCATCGACCACTCCGCTGAGGGAAATTGCAGAAGTCAAAACCTTTGGCAAAAAGTTCTTACACCTTCTGGCACTAAGGAAGTAACGGCTCAGCGATCGCAATCGTGGGGTGTGATGGGTTTATAGTGTGAGTCGCTTTTGATTGTCTCAAAGATGTTGGGGAGGTGAGTGTAGGCACATTGGGCTTAGGGAGAGGGGGCGATCGCGTCAAACTCATGCCTATCTTGGGATATAGCAGTTTGTTGTGTAGCTTAATGGCTGGGGAACCCGCAATGATTTTTAACTGTTTGTGATTTGGCTTAAAACGACTAACAGGCAGGGTTTCTAGATTTGGCATTGTGAAATCCGAGCCTTGGGGGCACTCGCCCCCAAACCCCCGCTGAAGGACGGCTGCGTCCTCCACACCTCCTCCAGAGGGGCTTTAGTTATTAGTGGCAAGTCTTATCAGTGGCAAGTTATAGACACTTAGTTTCTAATTCCCCCCAGAATTGGGGCTAGGGGAGCAGATCAATCCACTAACGCCTGACGTTGGGCTTCAAATAACTCTTGGATACCTTTTTCGGCTAGGTCTAGCATTTGATTCAGGTGGGTTCGGCTGAAGGCTCCTTCTTCGGCGGTGCCTTGGACTTCAATCACGCCTAGTTGGTCGTTGAGGACGACGTTGAGGTCTACTTTGGCGGCTACGTCTTCTACATAATTAAGGTCGAGGATGGGTTGGTCTTCTAGCCAACCGACTGAGACTGCGGCGATTTGGTGACGGATGGGCGATCGCTCTAGGTCGCCTTTTTGGATCAGTTGGGCGATCGCGTCTTGGAGGGCGACAAAGCCTCCGGTGATGGCAGTGGTGCGGGTGCCAGCGTCGGCTTGCAAGACATCTGCATCAATTGTGATTGTACGTTCGCCTAAGGCTTCCATATCGAGAGCAGCCCGTAAGCTGCGGCCAATTAAGCGCTGAATTTCTTGAGTGCGCCCAGACAGTTTAAGAAATTCTCGTTCGTGACGTTGGGGAGTGGCACCGGGCAGCATGCGGTATTCTGCGGTCAGCCAACCTTGACCTTTGCCTTCCAAAAATCTGGGTACTTTGGGTTGAATGGTGACCGTACAAAGAACTTGGGTATCGCCACAACGGGTCAACACGGAGCCAGCAGCAAACCGGGTGAAGTGACGCTCGAAGCTGATGGGACGCAGTTGGTCAGGTTGGCGACCGTCGGTACGCTGGAATGCCATTTTTGTAAGGAGCCCTTCTGAATTCACGCCTTTGCCTCAAACGCATCAGTTAGGATACAGCAGTTGTGGTTTGCAGCATCCTGCCGATCATTGTAGGTGCTGCAAAATTTCCTGATACACTTGTTCGATAGATTGGTTGCTGTTGATTTTGAGTAAGCGATCGCGGTGTTCGTAATAGTCCAACATCGGCATTGTGTAGTCTCGGAATGACTCAATCCGGTGCTGGATCACATCTGGCGTATCGTCGCTGCGTTGTCGAGCGATCGAACGGCTCATCAACACATCATCCGGCGCGTCTAGCCAAATTGCTTGGTTCAGGTGCTGATTTAAGTCTTCTAAGAGAAAATCTAATTCTTCGGCTTGAAAAGCGGTGCGGGGATGCCCTTCTAAGAGCCAACCTCGGCTGGTATCGGCTTGCAGAAGTCGCTGCCGCATCAGTTGAATCATGGTTTCGTCGGGGACCAGTTCGCCTTTTTCAACAAAAGCTTGGACTTGCTGACCGAGGGGAGTTTGAGCGGCGATCGCCTGCCGCAACATCTCTCCCGTAGAAATTAAGGGAATCTCAAAATGACGGCAGAGGTGCTGAGCTTGAGTTCCTTTGCCTGCGCCTGGCCCACCCAGAATCACCAATCTCACGGCCCTATGCTCCTACCTGCTGCCAGTTTTTCTCATTATTAGCTGAAGTTCGTGAGAAACGATAAATTTCGGCAGCAATCCCCAAGATTCATGGAGCTTCATTAAGCTTCTCTAGCTCTGTCCTGCTCTAGATGTTTTCTAGGCTTAGACTTGGCTTAATAGAAATGCACCCACAAACGACTATTGACGGACTCACACATCTAGTGTTTGATGAGGGGAGTTCGGAGCAATCTACGCTATATTTCGCTTTCTACGCTGCATCTACTGCCTGAACTGCTTGCTTTAAAGTCCTGACTGGATCGTGACCTGCCTTATGGTTTCCCAAATTGAAACCCCAGCCCTGAATTCCCTCAAAACGCAAGGTCTTGGAGAACGTCGAACTGTTGCAGAAGTCAGTCGCCGCTTCCCCCACGCGATCGAAGGATTAGTACAGGTTTTCACTTGTTCGCATCGCAGCTTTTTCACAAGTGTGATGGCACAAGCGCTCCGCATCGCCGGGCAAGGCACTTCAGTTTTGGTGGTGCAGTTTCTTAAAGGTGGCATTGGTCAAGGGCATGAGCATCCTGTACGGCTAGGTCAAAACCTCGACTGGATTCGCTGCGATTTACCCCGCTGCATCGATACGCCTCATCTAGACGAAACTGAAATGCGATCGCTTCTAGATTTGTGGCATCATACCCAATCAGTGGTGATGCAGGGCAACTACGATCTGGTTGTCTTGGATGAATTAAGTTTGGCGATCAACTTTGGCTTAATTCCAGAAACAGAAGTGTTGGCTTTCTTACAGAAGCGGCCTAGCCACGTCGATGTGATTTTGACGGGGCCAGAAATGCCTCCAGCCATCTTAGATGTTGCTGATCAAATCACAGAACTCCGCCGCAGCCACCAACCTTAGGCTCACAACTATTAGTTAGAAGTCAGTGAGAAGTCACAAATTAGCACAGAATATTGCCCTAGTGACTGCGATGGGTGTAATTTAACTCTGCTTTGGGAAACATGGGATTCGGATTTGGGGGAAGCGGGATGATTAAGAACGACACATGGATTACAGAAATGGCTGCAAAGGGCATGATTACGCCTTTTGAGCCGCAGTTGATTCGGGAAGTCTCTGGAGATGCCAACTTAGCGATTCGCCCTGTGATTAGCTATGGCCTCTCAAGCTACGGCTACGACATTCGCTTATCACCTGCTGAGTTTCGCATCTTCCGCCACATTCCGGGCACGGTGATTGATCCAAAGAATTTCAACCCAGAAAATTTAGAGCCAACTAAGCTCCACACAGACAATAATGGCAGCTATTTTGTGTTGCCTGCTCACTCCTATGCCTTGGGAGTTGCGCTAGAACGGCTGGAAGTTCCTACCAATGCCACGGTGATCTGCATTGGCAAGTCAACCTATGCCAGAGCAGGCATCATCGCTAACCTGACCCCTGCGGAGGCTGGCTGGCGTGGGCACCTGACTCTAGAGTTTTCTAACTCTTCCAGCGCTGACTGCCGCATTTACGCCAATGAAGGTGTGGTGCAACTCCTATTTTTAGAAGGTGAGCCTTGCGCGGTTAGCTACGAAACTCGTCGGGGTAAGTATCAAGACCAACCAGAAGCCGTAACGCTGGCGCGGGTCTAAAACATCGGTTAACTCGGCGCTAAGAAGACCACGATCGCCGAAAATTTAACCAAGCTTCCAAAAAGTTTTGCCACATGGAGTTGTGCCTAAAGCGGTGCAGTTGCCATGCCGTTGCCGTTTGGCTCAGGATTTCAGCAAACGTGGGAGAAGGAACGGCTAGGTCAGCGATCGCGTCAATCTTCAGATTCTGGCGCATGGCTAGAGAAATTACAGCAATCAACTCACCCGCCTCTGCCCCCAAGATATGCGCTCCCAGAACCGAGCCATTGCGATGCACCACCAACTTACACAATCCGGTAGTTTCTCCCCTGATCTGCGCCAGCGCCAAGCTTTTGAAGTCCTGCCGTAAAACCAAGACATCCTTGCCGTAACGTTGTCTGGCTTCTAGCTCTGTCAAACCCACTCGTGCCAAGGCTGGATCAGTAGCTAGCGTTGTGGGAATTCCTTGGTAGTTGGCGCTGTAGCGCGGGAAAAAGAGGGCATTTTTCAGGGCGATCGCCGTTTCATATTGGGCTACGTGAGGAGCCAGACAACCTGCGATCGAGTTGCCACAGACATAAACTCGTGGATTTGTCGTTTGCAGTTTTTGGTTGCACCAAACTTCCTGCGATGACCATTCGACTCCCGCCGCCTCTAAATTAAGCGACTCCACCTGCGGTTGCTGTCCCATTGCCACCACAATCTCATCTGCCGCGATCGCCTGGTTGCCTGCTTGCACCCATTTTTTCTGCTCGATCTCTCTCACCTGGGCCACTGGCGTATTCGTCAAAATCCGAACGCCTATGGCTTCCAACTGCGCTTGCAACAAAAACGCCACTTCTGCATCTTCATGGGGCAAAATGCAATCGCTTTCCACCACCAACGTCACCTGAATATTCAAGCTTGCTAGAGTTTGAGCCAATTCAATTCCGGTCGGATCACCGCCCAAAATTACTACTGTTTTGGGCATTGCTTGGTTAGCGATCGCCTGAGGAAAGCCAGTGGTAGTCAAAAATCCCACGTTGCTCAGCCCAGGAATGTCTGGAATGAAGGGGTGGCTCTCTAAAGCCAACAGATAGGAGCGAGATCGGAGCAAGCGATCGCTGACCGTGAAGGCAAATCGAGGCCGACGGCAAAACTGCCCCGCACTAAAAATCACCTCAACTCCCAGCGCAGACAAAATCGTGGGTGAGTTTTGCTCTTCCCAGTTCCTTGCAAGCCGTTGCAGCCATTGCTCAACCCCAGACCACTGCACAGATCCAGGTGAAGTTCCTACCTCAGTTGTCTGCCCCAACCACCCTAATTGTTGGCTCTGGCAGGCCTGCTCTGTCATCTCGCCTAAATGAGCTAGAGCAGCATGGGAAATCCACTCAGAGGCTAAGCCCTGATTTCCCCAGTCTTTCGGCACGACCCAAGCAACTCGCGCTTTGAACTCAGCAGCCATCCTTGCCGCATAGCCACCCGCAGGTGTGCCGCCAACCACCACCAAATCGTATTCAACTGACATGCTTTTAGTCGTTCACCAGATTGATTTGGATGAGGCGTTAGACACGCTGACTAACACAAGCACCCTCTAAAGAATCTTAGCCAACCCTGTGATTAACCTTTGATTTTCAGCCTCTGTACGAACCGCAACTCGAAAGTAGCGATCGCCCAACTCAGGAAAACTGACACAATCCCGAATCAAAATCTGCTCACACAACAACAAATTCTTTTGCACTTCTACGGTAGGCTGCTCCGACTTCACGAGTAAAAAGTTCGCAGCCCCTTGGTAGGGTTGCAATCCTGGTAATTGAGCCAAACCCTGGTAAAGCTGCGATCGCGCTACTGGCAACCAAGCCCAAGTCTGTGCCTGAAACGTTGTATCCTGGACCACTGCTGCCGCTGCTGCCGCCGCTAGTACATTCACAGGCCAAGGATCTCGCCATTGCTGCCAACGCCTTAAGCGTTCTGGGTGAGCAATGGCATAGCCTAAGCGCAAACCAGGCAAACTGTAGAACTTGGTGAGCGATCGCAAAATTACTAAATTGGGATATTTCTGCACCACCTCAATCAAGCTTTGCTGCTGCTCTGGCGGCAAGAAGTCCATAAAGGCTTCATCTACCACCACCAAAGCAAATTGCTCTAAATATGGCAGAATACTTTCTCTGGAAAATAGCTGTCCAGTCGGATTGTGAGGGTTATTAATCAACAAGCCCCTGGTCTGGGAAGCAATTTTGGATGTTAGGGGTTTAATGACTGATCCAACATCCAAAACTGGCAAACCAAAATTGTCGAACGGGCACTCAAGCACAGAACTGTTAAATGCTTTTAGGGCTCGCCCATAGTCGCTAAAGGCGGGGGTAATTAAGCCAGTCACCTCGAGCGCAGCTAAATCTCTACAGGCCCAAGTCAACAACTCAGCAGCACCATTGCCTGGCAAGAGCCAGTCTACAGGTAAGCTATGAGCCTGACCCAGAACGGCTCGGAGTTGAGCGTAGTCTGGATCAGGATAAGCCGTCAGCTCAGATAAGTGAGCTTGAATTGCCGCGATCGCAGACTTAGGGGGGCCTAAAGGATTAATGCTGGCAGAGAAATCAAGAATAGCAGCAGGGGGACAGTCTGCCAGCGCTGCTGCCCAAGCTAAGTTCCCCCCGTGGATTGGACGGCTCAAAGAGCGGCCTCACTAGTGAAAAGTAGCTATTTTTCGGGAGGCGAGACCTTCTCCTTAAATAACTTACCTGCCGAGAAGGCAGGAACTTTGGTCGCTGGGATTTCCATTTTGTCACCCGTTTTGGGATTGCGTCCCTCACGAGCTTTGCGCTCCCGTGACTCAAAAGAGCCAAAGCCGACTAGCGTGACTTTATCGCCTGTAGAAACCGCTTCAACAATGGTTTCCAAAGCCGCAGTCAAGACCGCATCTGCTTGCTTTTTGGTCACACTCGCCTTATCGGCGATTGCGTCAACTAATTCACCTTTATTCATGCGTTTGAATCTCCTTTTTTAAGAAGATAGATATTACTGTCCTAATCTCCAGGTGAGATTGTAGAGTGATCATCCGAGAAGAACTCAGCCAAAATGGCTGAAAGTCCCGCAGACTCGAATTTTCAATGCCTTATTCTAAGGTGTACTCGCCTAATATGGATCGTTGAAACCTTTAAGATATATAGATCTCAGGATTTTTTAGGTAATTAGACTCAAATTGGAAACTTTTTTCGCAAAAAAATCCCCTACTCAGAGGTGAATAGGGGATTGGGTATTAAGAATAGTCAGTTACAGAATCTGGTAGCCTGCAACAAAAGCTATTCAGGCATTCACTACTTCTTCTCAGGATCGCGTGTGGTGCCTCGTTCTAGAATCTGACGGACATCAGGACTCGGTGTGTAGTTGTAACCAACAGTAGAGCGATCGGAATCATCCAAGATCTGCGGTGTTAACAACACAATTACTTCAGCTCGAGTATTGGCTCTTACGGTACTTCTAAATAAAGCACCAATAATGGGCAAATCACCTAAGATAGGGATTTTTTGAGCGTTGGCTCTGTCTTGATCTTGAATGATGCCAGACAGAATTAAAGTCTGTCCATCCCGCATCCGAATGGTTCCAGAAGTCAGCGACCGTTCTGACAGCAAAGCAATTGTCTGTGTACCCGAGCCTGGCAATGTAACATCGTCCGAGCCTGCTAATGCAATTACCTGGGGAGCAACCGATAAGGTCACAAAGCCATTATCATCAATTCGCTCAACATTGACAGTGAGAATCAGGCCCGTATCTTCTTTGGTAATTTCTGTGGTGACTACTGGAGGTGTGCTAGTCGAAATTGTAGTCTCGACATCTCCAATTACCTGTTGAGTCAAATTGACAGTTGCTTGCTGACCTTCTTGAACTACTAGAGTTGGGTCAGTCAGAATCTTTGCATTACCGTTGGCAACAGATGCTTGCAACTGTAGCAAAAACTGCCTAACGAAGTTGAATCCGAAGGGTCCACCAAAATTGGTAGGTCCTCGGCCTACAGTTTCAGTGGTTAGGTTGCCCGCGGTCACCGGGCTGGTACTACCAAAGTTTACGACTCCAATTCCACCCGCATTGATCGCTCGGCTTTGGTCAATACCAAACGAGAAGCTAGAGCCAAACCTTTCTTCTTTAGACAAGTTCACGTCAATGATTTTGACGTTTACGGCCACTTGACGACGACGTAGGTCGAGTTGGACTAACTGCGCAGACGCAACATCAACCAGATTCCTTGCTCCCACCAAGGTCACCGAGTTAAGACGGGTATCTACTAATACCTGCAAACCTCTGAGCAGAGGACTTGAGTCTTCAGTATCAATCCGCAACGTGTTTACGACCGTCTGATTCGTGGTGCTGGTTTGGGTAATGGGTGGCGCACCCTCAGCTCCTTGAACCGGAATTGCGTTAACAGTTGTTACGGGTTGAGTGACTGTAACCGCACTTTCTGCGCCCATACTGACCAAGAAGCCAGAGGCTTGCTCCGCACTTACCTGGTTCATCCGGAAGGTACGAACGATCACATCTCGCGCTGTATTAGGCAACCGGGGAGCCACGAAAACGGTTTGCCCGACTCGATTAGCTTCTAGATTGCTTAGGCGCAGCACATAGTTAAATACATTCTGCACAGGCTCATTTTCAATGTCCAGAGAGATGGTGGGTCCACCTGCTCCTGCTGCTCCTGGTTGAGTTGGGGCTTGCTGCCCCTGCTGCTGGCCACCACCTTCTGTACTGAAAGCCAAATTGAGCCCTGCTGCACGAGCTAACAGAGACAGCACTTCTCGCACTGGTGCATCTCTTAGCACCAGACGTGGAACCCGCTCGGCACTGCCCAAATCAATTGCACTTGCAGCCGCGTCCACATTGGAAACTACAATATCGCCTACCGGAGGCGCTACGGCTCTAGGCAAGAATGGAGGTGCTACATTCGGACTTTGTGGTGGTACTGGCACCCCATCTACTGTAATTTTGGGGCTAGGAACCAACACATCCTCAGCAGGGGCTGTAGGAACTGGAGCTGGAGCTGCTGGAGTAGCACTACCGGGCTGAGTTGTAGGCGCTGGGGTTGCTTGAGCTGTTTCGCTACCCGCTGGACGGGTAAGGCTAAACAGTAAGCCACCGCGATCGCGCTGAGCTACTTGTCCTGCGGGAGCTGCGCCTTGACCCGCCACGATCACTCGCACACTATTGGTATCTAGGGGTAGCACTACGACAGAACTAATCCCAGGTGCAGGATTATCTTGACGAAAACTCTCACTTTGAGGCAAACGCAGTTGGGTGTTGATTACATCAGCAACCCAACTATTGCCTCGACTGACAGTAAAAACTTGCGGACGCGCGCCATTACGAGTCTCTAATACAACCTCTACCCCACCGCTCGTGGGGTTAACCTTTACACCAGTCACTTGCGTTGCTGGAGCAGCCCATACAGGCTGAGCAGCCATCACCATGACGGCCCCACCAATGTATAGACTGCTCAATCCGAGATGATGCTTCACAGTTCCCTCCTCTCAAAAAATGGAAATCTCAACCTTGTCTTGGCTCCACACTCAAAAGCCATCAACGTTACTGAGCAGGCGGTTTTGCCGCTGCTGCCGCTTCCTCTGAACTCAAGGGCAATAATGCCTGTAGCTTAAAGGATGTTTTTAAGTTAGTCTCAGGCCGACCAACTGGAAGCAGACGACCCCGACGATCAACGGTAATTTTCTGGGTTGACTGATCTAGTTGAGAGTTAAAGCTCTTAACTAGCAAGAGCGGCTGTAAGCGCTCCACACTTCGCATAATCGACTGAGTTTGTTCGTAGTTGCCTTCCAAGTTAACCGTGATCTCTTTGCGCTTAAGCTTGCCATTGACCGCAGGTCCTAAGGAACCATCACTGACTACAGTTGCAGGTTCTGGAGCAGGCGTGAAACTACTTAACTTGGCTTTTCTGGCATTAACTAGGCGATTGAGATCAAGCAGTAGAGTGTCTAACGTTCTCTCATCAGCGAACAAAGCATAAACTTCTGTCCTGCGTTGTTTCGCCTGCTCTAAATTTTTGTTTGCTGTATCAATTTTTTTCTGGATATTACCCCGTTGTTGAATTTGGGTTTCCTTTTGCTCTGCTTCAGCTTGGAGGGTTTGGTAGGTATTCCAAGCTGGCTGAACTTGATTGAGCAATAGATATGCAGATGCCCCAATGCCTAAAACCGCCACCAAAACACCACTGATCGTAGGAGTTAAGGCAATGCCAAAGATTGTAGGATAGGCAGGCTCGGAGCCAAAGTCTCTGCCGTCGGAAGGGACAAAATCTCCACTGATAGTCATGGTTGAATGACTCCTTTTTGTTGAAGCGTTCTAATCCGAGTGACTAACCCCACAGCACCCTTGCGATCCAGTTCTCGGAGCAATTCAGAAGCAGGGACATCACTTAAGCTAGTTTGAATTTTATAAACCACCACTTGTGGCAGCTTCACTTGAACATCTGGGGTAGAAGATTGAGGTGTGCGATCTTGCCGAACCTCAATTTGAGTTGGGTTGTCCCTTAAGTCAGCACCGACTAGCTGTGTTTCGCTGGCCTTGAGAAAAGGGGATTTCTGTAGGGTTAGCAAGAAATCATTAACATCATTAAAGGAGCGAGCTGCGCCTGAAATCTCAACTTTGGGAGCTGGATTTGGACTTTGAGGAGTCGCAGCAGGGGCATCAGTCTGCTGAATGTTGCTGACTTGTACACCGGCTGGAACGCGATCGCGAATATCCTGCAACATGGCAGACCAAGGCTTAATTTGATTGAAGACTGTAGCCAGGGCGTCAGTCTCAGCCTTAATTTGACCCGCCTGAGCATTAATTGCAGCTACCTTTTCATCCGCTCTTTGCAATTCACCCAGTTGTACATTGAGCTGATCAATTCGAGTCTGTAGCTCTGCATTTTTGTTTTGCAGCACTAACCACAAAACGAGAACGACAGCAGGGAGAAACACACCCGTTGCCACCCCTAGGAACAAGGGCACCAAGCTGCCAGGAGCCGCTTTAGGCCGAGATGGCCCACCTCCTACATCCGGTCGATACTCCGGTCGGTCATTGAGAAAATTAACATCAAGACTATACATGAGTTCAGATCTCCCGCAATCCTAGGCCTAGCACCACCCCTAATCCAGGTCGCTGAACTAAGGGAATTTCCTGATCAACCTCTAGTGAAAGCGCTGCAATTGGATCAACCTGGCTTGCAGGCAAACTGAGTCGTTGAGTAAAAAATTCATCTAACTGACCAATCCCACCTCCTGGGCCTGCCAAGAGCAGTTGCGCCACTTCCAAGTTCTCACCTTGATTGAGATAGAAGTCAATGGAACGACGCAGCTCATCTGCTAGTTCTCCTAGAACTCTCAGCATGGCAGCCGTACCTGGATTGGTACCCCCCATTTTAGTCGTGCCCCCAATAGTATCGGTGGGAGTAATTGGGATCGTCATGCCTTGCAACAAATCAGTATTGCGGCTAGGAGGCAGGTTCATCGCTCGACTCAACGCACTCTGAATTTGGAACGTGCCAATCGGGACGGTGCGGGAAAACTGGGGGACGCCATCCACCACAATAGAAATTTCTGTACTTTCAAACTGAACGTCGGCGATCGCCACTGCTTCTTGAGGGGCAAACTGCCGCAGTTGCTCTCGAATTGTCCGAATTAAAGCGAAGCTGCTGGTTTCTAAAACGTCCAGTTGCAAGCCCGCCTGCTCAAAAGTACTGAGGTAAGTATCTGTCACTTCCTTGCGCGTGGCGACGAGCAAAACTTGAACCTTTTCAATGCCATCCTCATCTACAAAGAAGCCCAGCTTTTGGTAATCAACATCAGCCTCTTCTCTAGGGAAGGTCAGGTAAAGACCAGCCTCTTGATTCAAGACCATTTCCCGGAGTTCGCGATCATCCAGTTCCGCTGGAACTGGGATCAATCGGGTGACTGCTTCTCGCGCCGGGATCGCTGTTGCTGCACGCTTTACTTTAATTTTATTTTCAGCCAAGGCGGATTGAATCAAGCCAGCCATTGCAGTTGGGTCAGCAATTTGGCCCTCCTGAAATATACCCTCTGGCACCTCTACAGATGACAGCGTGACTAGTTTGAATGCCTGTCCCTGCTTCCGCACTTGGGCAATGTTAATTCGTTCGGGGGTGATCTCTATACCAACCCCTTTCGTACGCTTTGAAAATAGACCTTTCAATGTGTTAACCACAGCATTTATCCACTCAGTCGTATCAGTTTAGTTAGTTGGGTGAGGCCAGAGACAAGGGCTGTAGTGAGATGGATGCCGATGTATGGTAACCAATTTATTGCAGAATTACCATGCTGCTTAGAAGGATACAAACCTTAAAAAATATCATCAACAAAGAGTGAACTGCTCCTAGATTGCTGGTTGCGTCTTCGGGTGAAAACATCATTTACAGCAACGCCATTCACTAAAGAAAAGAAAACGGCTGTTTTTTTCTCCTAATGTTTTTGGCTTTCATCCCCAATAAGCTCGTTTTGAACTTTCCAAAAGTTTGGTTTTTTTGGGGAACCAAGCAAGGGGACAGTTCGCTTGCGTTGATCTCAATCCAACTCAACTTACCAGCGATATTACACACAATTGTGAAAATTGCGTACACCTCTTCAAAAATTGAGTTAACTCGTACTGATGGAATAGAATTCATCCGGCTGATCAACCCATCACGATTTGAGGATAACCCATCAATCGAATAGGTATTTTCCCCTTTAGCAAACCACTAAGTGATGGCTGGCTTATGGTTAATTGTTCCCGCCAAGCTAGACAATGTCCTTTTGGGCTGTGTAAGCAGCAAAAAAGCGTAGAGCGACCCCTGAGCACCCGTCTGTTAGAACGGGATGCATGAAAGTATATATAAAAAAGAGAAAAATACAGACGGTTAAATTATGAATGCTGTGCCATCACGCCAGGAAAGCCAAGTTTGGGGAACTCCCTTAACCTCTAGTGGGCGACGCCTCATGCTGCTAGGCTCTGGAGAGTTGGGCAAGGAAGTTGCGATCGAAGCGATGCGGCTGGGGTTGGAAGTCATTGCAGTTGATTTCTATGCCCATGCTCCCGCGATGCAAGTAGCGCATCGATCCTATGAAGTGGATATGTTAGATGGCCCCAAGCTACGGCACTTAATTGAGCGCGAAAAACCGGATTGGATTGTGCCAGAAGTGGAAGCGATCGCCACAGCCACCCTAGTAGAGCTAGAACAAGAAGGCTGGCGGGTGATTCCCACGGCACGGGCGACCCACTTGACCATGAATCGCGAAGGTATTCGGCGGCTAGCAGCGGAAGAGTTAGGCTTGAAGACTTCGCCCTACCGCTTTGCCGATAGCGAGACGGAATATCGGCAAGCGATCGCGGAACTGGGACTGCCTTGTGTCGTCAAGCCTGTCATGAGTTCTTCGGGAAAGGGGCAGAGTATTGTCCGAACTGAGGCTGAAATTGATGCTGCTTGGCAATACGCGCAGTCGGGGGGACGCGCCCAGAATCGCCGCATCATTGTCGAAGGGTTTGTGGAGTTTCATACAGAAATCACCTTGCTGACGGTGCGGGCTATGGATGGGACTCACTTTTGTCCTCCAATCGGACACATTCAAGTCGATGGTGATTACCGGGAATCTTGGCAACCTTGCCCGCTGAACCCAGACACGCTAGAGCAGTGTCACGCCATCGGTCGTCAAATCACCGAAGCTTTAGGCGGTTGGGGCATTTTTGGTGTGGAGCTATTTATTCAAGGTGATCCGACAGGAGCGCAAACGGTTTACTTCAGTGAAGTCAGCCCTCGCCCCCACGACACAGGGATGGTGACGATGATTAGCCAAAATATGTCGGAGTTTGAGCTGCATGTGCGGGCGATCGCTGGGCTACCGATTGGTGAGATTGAGTTGATTCGACCCGGAGCTTCGGCAGTGATTTTAGCGTCCGAGGCAGGAGACAACCCGCGCTATGAAGGCATTGATCTTGCCTTGCAAGTCCCTACGAGCAAAGTTCGCATTTTTGGTAAACCTTCGTGTCACCAGAAACGACGCATGGGCGTTGCTTTGGCTTTAGGAGCCACAACCGACGAAGCCAGAGAACGAGCCAAAGCTTGTGCGGCTGCCGTCAAAGTTGTGGTGTAGCGGTGGCTACTTTGAAGCAGTAGATTGGGCAGTACTCGACCGTTATGAAATTATGAGAATGAGACGCTGGAGACAATTTGGCATTTTTGCCTTGCTGGGCTTGCTTTTGAGTTGGGTGGTGAGTTGTGGCACGGGGCCTTCCAACTCTGGAAACAACCAAACGGCGGGGGGTAAGCAAGAAATTGAGTTCTGGACCATGCAGTTGCAGCCTCAATTTACCGACTATTTCAACCAACTGATTGGTAAGTTTGAAACGGAAAATCCTGATATCAAAGTGCGCTGGGTGGATGTGCCTTGGACGGCGATGGAGAGCAAGATTCTCACCGCTGTCTCCGCCAAAACTGCCCCCGATGTAGTCAACCTAAATCCGGGCTTTGCCTCTCAGCTTGCAGCTCGCGATGCCTGGTTAAACTTGGATGAAAAAATTCCCGCCGAAGTGCGCCAGCAGTACCTCCCCAATATTTGGAAAGCCAGCACGCTGAATAATCAAAGCTTTGGGATTCCTTGGTATTTAACGACGCGAGTTGCGATCTACAACACCGATTTGTTGAAGCAAGCAGGAGTGAGCCAGCCACCGACCACCTACGCTGAACTAGCTACAGTCGCTAAACAAATCAAAGACAAAACAGGCAAGTACGCCTTTTTTGCCACGGTAGTCCCAGAAGACTCTGGCGAGGTGATGGAGTCGTTTGTGCAGATGGGGGTTCAGTTAGTTGATGAGCAGGGTAAAGCCGCCTTTAATACGCCTCAAGGCAAGGCTGCTTTCCAATATTGGGTGGATCTATACAAAAGCGGTGCTTTACCTCGTGAAGTGCTAACCCAAGGACACCGCCACGCGATCGACTTGTATCAGCAAGGTGAAACTGCCATCTTGGCTTCTGGTCCAGAATTCCTGAATACGATCGCGAAAAATGCTCCTGCTGTGGCTCAAGCTTCTGCCTCTGCTTCGCAAATCACCGGGGACAGTGGCAAGAAAAATGTGGCCGTGATGAATTTAGTCGTTCCTCGCGATACTCAGCATCCTGACGCAGCCGTGAAGTTTGCGTTGTATGTCACCAACAATGACAATCAATTGGTTTTTGCGAAGGAAGCCAATGTGCTGCCTTCCACCGTACAGGCCCTAGAGGATAGCTACTTCAAAACTCTGCCCACCAAAGCCACTCCGGTAGATAAAGCTCGCTCTATCAGTGCAGGCCAGCTAAAAGATGCAGAAGTGTTGGTTCCAGCTATGAAGGATGTGAAGCAACTGCAAAAAACCATTTACGACAATTTGCAGGCGGCGATGTTGGGTGAGAAAACCATCGATCAGGCGATCGCGGATGCCGAAACAAATTGGAATCAGCGGAGAGGAGCCTAGATAGCACCCAAATTAGGACCTAAATCAGCCTGGAATCGCTTAAAGAAGTCACCCAACAAATAAAGCGAACCAGCTAACACTACTAAAGCACCGGGGGTAGGTTGATTGCCTACCCCTTTGGCATTTTGGGTAGCCGCTTGTAGCCCCAACTCCAGATCGGCATAAGTTTCGCAGGCGACTAACTGAGGACAAATCCGCTGCTGGGCCAAATCCGCTAACCGGTCAAGATCCACAGGCTCATGGTCTGGAACCGGCACTAAATGGAGCTGGTCGTTAGGGCGCAGCAAAGCTTCCAGCACCTCTTCATGATCTTTAGTGCCGATCATGCCCACCACCCACACAACAGAGCGATCGCCATACACCTCTCCGGGTTGGTCGCCATGCCGATCGATATACTGCCGTAAAGCTTGGGCTCCTGCCGGATTATGTGCCCCATCCACCAGCAAACGGTGACCGCGCCAAGTTAGCCAGTGCAGCCGTCCAGGCCATTGCGTTTTAGCGATGCCATTCACAATCGCTGCATCGGAAATCTCCCAGCCTTGCTGCTGCAAAATTTGCAATGCAGCGATCGCTAAAGCGGAATTACTCAATTGCACCGCACCCGGGAGCGGCAACGAATATTCGATTTTGGCTTTTGGCTTTTGGCTTTTGGCTTTTGATTGGAACCAATTTGGGATGCTAGCGACTTCGGCCCAACCGGGTTGAGTTTCTATGGCGGGTTGCGGCCACACAGCCGGACAGTTCAGTTCTGCAATTCGTTTTTCGACGACAGCCTGCGCCTCTGGGGGCAAGGGGCCAATCACAGCAGGACAGCCAGCCTTGAGAATCCCTGCTTTCTCTCTAGCAATGTCGGCGAGAGTGGGGCCGAGGCGTTGCCAGTGCTCGCGGCTGAGCGAGGTGATGACGCTGACTAGGGGGCGATCGCAGACATTCGTGGCATCCAAGCGCCCTCCTAAGCCCACTTCAACCACGGCAATCTCCACTTGCTGTTGGGCAAAATACAGCCACATGGCTGCTGTAATCACTTCAAATTGCGTAGGAGAAGGCTGGTCTGGGGCGATCGCTGCTTCGACTTGCCGCAAAACTTGCTCCAATGCTTCCGGGGCAATGGGTTGCTCATTCAAGCAAATTCGCTCACACCAATCGACCAAATGCGGCGAGGTATAGCGGCCCACGCGATACCCAGCTTGGGTCAACACGGCTGATAGGTAAGCACAGACAGAGCCTTTCCCATTCGACCCCGCCACATGAATAATCGGAACCTGCTGGTGCGGATCACCCAATTCCGCCAAAAGTCGCTGGATGCGTTCTAAGCCCAAATGCACCCCAAAATAACCAAAACGGTTGAGCAGAGCCTCCACATTTACTGCCTGCCCTTTGTCATTAGGTTGACCTGCATCACTCGCTTGCTTAATCGAATTCATTGCCAAACCAGGAACCGTTACTTTACAGGATGACATTAGCTGCCCAACCATCATCCTGATTTTTGCAGCTCTGTTCCTAGCTAGTTAAGACGTTGCTTTAAAGTTAATCGCTCTAGTTTGATGAATTTTTTTGGCCTCTATCTTGCCGTCTTCTAAACTTCTAGTTAAGAGGTGTGCACTAACAAAAAACGCGCAAGGACTATCGGCTATGCTGAGTCAGCCCTCCGAGCAGAGAAAATTGCAGGAAATTAACGCTATTTACGAACAGGCTGAATCTAAGCTACAAGATGCGATCGCGTTATTACAAGAGCAGATAGAGTCTCTAACACAACAACTAGAAAATTCGTATCAAGAAACTCAAGTGCTAGAGCAAGAGCTGAGCCATACTAACCAAGAGTTGTCCAACCTCAATCAGGAAAATCAAGAATTATATGCTGGGCAGCAAAAGCTGACGCTGAGTCAAGCCCTGATTCTGGCTCAGAGTTTATTAGACCAGGGAAAGCCAACTTCAGAAGCCTTAGCAAGATTATTAAGTGAAATTTATCAAGTTCAAGTTGCACCTGAGGAGTTCGCACAGAAGGCTCGGTCCTCTAGTCTGCTGAACCCTTCTATAAGGGTTCAGCAGGCGCGAATTTTTGCGACGCAGCGTCAGCTCAAAACTCAATTTAACGAACTGAAAACCCTATTTTCCGAGCTTGGAGAAAAATTTGACGATCTCAGTTAACAGTTCATTCGTCATCCACTCAATTCAGTGCCACAATGCTTTGCAGGTAGAACCCTAGCAACAGCACTATGCCGAAGCGTTCCCGCAATTCCTCCTCAGCATCGCCCACTCCCTCCGCTCGCTACTCTGGATGGTTCTTGCTCGTAGTGGTTCTATTCGTAACCTGCCTAATTGTGTCCAACATTGTCGCGACCAAGCTAGTGACCCTGCAAGGCCAGGTCGTAACTGCGGCAATCGTGATTTTTCCGATTAGCTATATCTGCGGAGATGTGCTCACTGAAGTGTATGGGTATCGGCAGGCTCGTCTAGCAATCTGGTTGGGGTTTCTGTGCAACTTAATTGCCGTGCTTGCCATTTGGCTCGGCCAACAGCTTCCTCCTGCGCCGTTTTGGGATGGACAAGCGGCTTACGAGCGGATTCTGGGCAATACACCTCGATTGCTGCTGGCTTCGTTTCTAGCCTATTTGGTGGGGGAGTTTGTCAATTCCTTCGTGTTAGCCAAGTTGAAAGTGGCGACTCAGGGAAGGTGGCTTTGGATGCGAACTATTGGTTCCACAATTGTTGGGCAGGGGTTGGATTCGCTAATTTTCGTCACAGTAGCCTTTGTCGGCACGATCGCAGCTAGCCAGATGGTTTCAGCAATTGTGACGCAATGGCTGATCAAAACGGCTTACGAGGCGATCGCGACCCCTTTAACCTACATAGTGGTGAACTTTCTCAAGCAGACTGAGCACATTGATGTCTACGACTACGACACTTCTTTTAACCCGATTGCTTGGTCTGAAACATCCGAGCAAAAACTCGATTAAATTTACAGCAACTCCAGCGATCGCATTGCTCGCACTCTTCGTACTCGTCAAACTCATAGCGCCAAAACAAAAACGACTGTGTTTCCGCAAAGGATTACAGTCGTTTGTTGCATCATGTGAACTGAAATAGTTCAGCCCTATAGTGTGATTACTTGGCCAGAAACCCCTGAATTTGAGCCAAGGCAGCCTTGGCAATATTGAATGCTGCCCAGCTTCCAGCCAAAATGACTGGCAGCAAAACCACTACCACGCGATAATCCAAGTCCATATCCCGATCTCCTCTTCTAACCAGAGATTAAAGATTTTTGAATAGCTCTCATAATTGTATTATTTATCCAAACGGGCGCTTTTTCACAGCGATCGCAATTTCTCAGGCTTTCGGCTTATTTTTAGCGATCGATTGAGGGCATCTACAAGCCTGCTTAAGCGTGCGTTTGGGTGAAGCCAAGATCGGTGCCTTTGCCTGCATGCACCAAGGCTAACTTTTCGTAACGCCGGGCATGCTCAATTAAGTCTGCTACTTCTTCATCTGCGAGTTCGCGCAACCGTTTCGCAGGAACTCCCACCACAAGCGATCGCGGAGGCACATCTTTCGTCACGACCGAACCCGCCCCCACAATGCTGCCTGCCCCTACGCGCACTCCATCCAGTACGATCGCCCCGATGCCAATCAAGCAACCTGGCTCAATATGAGCGCTATGGATCACAGCTCGATGCCCAATGGTCACGTGGTCTTCTAAGATTGTGGGCTTACCTGGATCACCGTGTAATATGGCTCCATCTTGAACATTGGTACAGAGGCCAATTTCAATGCGCTCGACATCAGCCCGTACCACGGCACCAAACCAAATACTGGCACCAGCGGCGATCGCCACATTACCCATGACCGTCGCCCCCGGAGCCACAAAGGCAGCTTGAGAAAGATCCGGTGCAGGCCAATAAGAAGCCGAAATTAGAGGAGATGGGTTGAAATCACTCAAAATAGTGCCCAGAGTATCAGTAGAATGCCCATAGAATTGACATCGAGGGCAGAACTTCCCTAGTTATAATAAAACAACTGGCACTGACACAGAAACACCATGCAGATCCGCACTTCATGATGACTCATGGCTTACAGTATCCAATTTTTGGTCCGGAGATTCAGTGCCCGCACTGCCGCCAAACCATTCCGGCTCTAACCCTGACAGATACTTATTTGTGTCAGAGGCACGGTGCCTTTGAATCAGATCCACAAACAGGCGAACTGGTTCACTTGCAGTCAGGACGGCACTGGAGGCAGTGGAACAACGAGTGGTATCGCCAGCATACGCATCCAGACGGCATTCGCTTTGAAATTCATGAAGCGCTAGATCGGCTTTACACTCAGGGCTATCGGGCTACTCGCGTCATCATTGCCCAACGCTATAAAGACTTAATCAGTGCTTATCTAGAGCGCAGCACTCCTTGGCGGGGTCAGACGGATTCAGCCAAACCTCGGCTTTACGGTCTGCCTGTAGAATTTAGCCCGACGTCAGAAGAAGATCCCTGCTGGGACGTAATTAACTTCGATCTAGAAAAAGAACCGGGTGCCCCTGTTCGGTATCCGTATTTTCGTTTGTTTGAGTAATCCATCCTGAGCCATAACCTACTTTCGCTAACGGCTCTGGGCGCTGAGCTTCATCATCCATGCATCACGCATCTATTCGGACTGCCAATATCCATCGAGCGATCGCGTTTTACGAGCAGTTAGGGTTTGTAGTCAATGAACGATTCACCACGGGCTACACCTTGGCTTGCTGGATGTCAGGCTTGAGCGGACGGATTGAATTGATCCAAATTCCAGAGCCGCGTCCCGTCGCTGATGCTTTTAACGACGAGCACTACACCGGGTATTATCACCTTTCCTTTGACCTCACGGATACTACTGCGGATTTGCCCAAATGGCTAGAGGATTTGCAAGCCAAATTTGCTGAGGCGGCTGAGTCCCAACCTGAGCAGATTTCACCTCTGAAGGTGCTACTGGAACCCAACCAACAAATGATTGGCGATCGCGTTTATGAGGTTGCTTTCATTGCCGATGCCGATGGTTTACCCCTCGAATTCATCCGGGTGATGAAGCATGAGTGATCCAGCAGAGGTGTTTCCGAATAACTGGGCTTACCTGAAAGCAGAACTGACTTGGCTCGATCGCATCTTGAGTGTGGCGATTGCTCGACAGCGCCAAGAGCAAAAAACAGTAGATCGAGTGGCGCAATCACGGGCTGATCGAGCCACAAGCCACTGGTGGAAAGGTTTAGTCGCCTTAGACGGTACGGCTGGTTATGATGAAACTCGTCCGCGTCCTACCAATCGCAGTGGTACTGCAACCAGCTATCAGCAGCAGATGGAGGCGCGAATTCAGGCTAGTTTGCAGCAGGGTGTGGCTCTAGGTTTACCTCAGTTACGCGATCGCCTCAAGCTCACCGCCTTTGAAAAGAACTTAATCCTGTTTAGCTTGGCTCCAGAAATTAATCGTCGCTACGCTAAGCTCTACAGCTATCTCCAAAGCCACGAATCTAGCTCAGCCGCACGAGTTTCGGTTGAGTTTTCGAGCGCTTGTGGCTGCCCTGATTTACCCACCGTCGATTTGGTATTGCGGTTGCTGTGTCGTAATGACCAGGAATGGCAAACGGGTCGGGCTTACCTGACTGCCAACTCTGGCTTAATTCAGCAGGGTTTGCTGCAAACGGTGGCTTGTGGCGAGGAAACCTTACTCACTCGGCGGCTGAAGTTGAGTGACGACTTGGTGAATTATTTATTGGCTGAGCAACCCCAGCCGCAAACTTTAGAGGTTTTAGTTCAACCGGCTCAGCTCCCTCAGCTGCACCCTCTTCCTCATACTCACCTTCCCCTGCCCCGCTACCTGCGTGAAGAAAAAGCCACACCTGACTGGACGCAACTGATTTTGCCGCGATCGCTTTTGGCAACCTTGCAGCATTTAGGGCAACGGGTAGAACTGGGGTCCGAGGTGCAAGCAGTTTGGAGCGATTTAAAACCTAGCTGCTCTACCCCTCCCCCGCTACCTGGAACCGTGGCGATTTTGGTAGGAGCGGCGGGTACAGGCAAAACAATGGCAGCAGCGGCGATCGCTCAACAATTAAAAACTTCTCTGTTCTGGACTGACCTAGCCTTGGTGCCGCCCGCCGAGTTTCCCAGGTTGCTTCAGGAAATTCATGAACACAGCCCAACAGTATTGTTGATCAAGTCAGCACCGCTCTGGCTGGGGCGTTCTGCTCCCTTAGCGACCCCAAATATACATCAACTGATTCACCAACGTCAGCAGCAGCGAGGCATCACCTTATTCAGCGTGCCGTTTTTGCAATCGGTGCGTTGGCACTGGCGACAGGAAATTGACCAAATTTTAGAATTCCCGCTCCCCACGCCAGGCGATCGC
This sequence comes from Trichocoleus desertorum AS-A10, assembly GCF_039962155.1. Classification (NCBI taxonomy): domain Bacteria; kingdom Bacillati; phylum Cyanobacteriota; class Cyanophyceae; order Leptolyngbyales; family Trichocoleusaceae; genus Trichocoleus; species Trichocoleus desertorum. Next base: position 193,899 of record NZ_JAMPKN010000010.1, read on the forward strand.
TTGAAGTTATGGCATCAAGTTTTTCCCAGTACGATCGGCCTCGACTCCAGCATCGATTGGGAGTTTCTAGCTCACAAGCTGCCTCTAAATGGAGGTGAAATTCACGCGATCGCCCAAACTGCAACTTTTTACGCAGCCGCAGATTCATTGGAGATTAAGGTAACGATGGCCCATATTCTACGAGCTTGGGAACAGAGGCAACAAAAACTGAAAACTCGTAACTAAAAAAATAAGCCCCTAAATCAGGGGCTTGGTGTCTGTTGGGTCATGGGAAAGATTGTGGTCAAGATCGGATAGAAATCTGTTTTGATTTAGAGCAAAATTAGAACTGCTTAGTCATTAAAATAGCAGTTTAATCCTATAAATTTTAGGCTTATGACTCCCTAAGCCAGAGCCTTTTTCACCCTAACTTTAGCCACAAATTAAAACTTTATTCCCTACTAGCTCGTGTCTCAGTCGAGAGTTATCTCCGTTGTGCCACAGATCGCAGACGTTGCAATGGCATCTCAACGGCTCCAGGAGCTTCTCGCTTAATGACTCCAGCATCCACAGCACTGTATAACTTTTCTAACACCTCTAAATCGGCAGCTTTATAGCCTCCAATTGACAATACTTGGCGGATTAACCCCTCAGATGCCACGCTGAGACAGCCTGTCTGGAAAGCAGATTGTACGAGCGTATGGATCATAGCTACGAATTATCCTGACTGTTTTACTGCCAACCTTACTATCAAGTATTTTCGAGCTCTAACAGTTGATTGAGATCGACTATAACCTGTGACCCTAAACGTTATAAGCTTGTGATTACTATCACTGACAACTAACATTAACTAGGAAGTGCGGGCTGCATCTATGAAGCCAAAATAGCGTGAACCATATGTTCTACCGGGGCTAACTATTCTGGATTAAAGCTATAAATAGGTTTCCCGTCCGAGTAATTAATGATTTAATGCCGATAAGATAGGGTCAATCATCTGCCAATTTGTGGGTGCAACGGGAAGTAACGGTGGCAGTTGATGTTGAGGAGTGAAGAGGATGGCTTATTCTAATCGTGTATCTCAACCTTCCGTGCTGGAGTTAGCACGAGAAGGTAATGTTCGAGCGATCGCCTATTGGCTGAATAGCTACTTAGTTCCTCAAGGGGTCTACGCCTCCATTCGACCCACTCGCTCCAATTGCCTCCACATTACCGTCGAGTTCGATCGCATTCCAGAGCGCGATCGCTTAGTCCGCTTCATTTGCCATCGTCTCTGCCAGCTCAACTTAGACTTTATCGAAGGAGTCAGGATTGCGGCTCGCTTCGCAGATGAAAGTCAGACTCTTTGGCAGCAATCTGTTCGCTTAGCCACATCCAGCAGACGCCAAAAGCGCCCCCGTCAGCCCCCCAACCGCTCTCAAGCAGCGACTCAATCCATATCTGTCAAACAACTGCTAGACCAGCGTGTTTATCTGAAACTAGCTCGTTCTCTCTTGCTCAGTGGTTCTGCTGTAGCAGCGTTTGTCTTGGGTTGTCTGCTCAGCTATAACGAAACTCCTACCGAGCCAACGATCGCCTCTGCCAACGGTCGTACCCCCGAAGCCACACTCACGAGGTCTGAACCCAACCGACCGAATGCGATCCGTGCTGCCTTGGAAACAGTTCCAGTGGTGCAACACCAAAACCTACTCAATCCTGATGACCCAGCCGTCACCTTGATGTTTGGGGGAGATGTCACCTTATCTGATGCTTTCGAGGATTTAGTTGGCCAAGACTACAATTGGGCCTTCGCCGATATGAAGGAGTATCGCCAAGCAGACGTAGCGATGGTGAATCTCGAAAATCCTTTAACTCGCGCCACCACGCCACTGCCAGATAAGCAATTTAACTTCAAGGCTGACCCAGAGTCAGTAGAAGTATTGACGGATGGCGGCATCGACATTGTGACTCTGGCTAACAATCACGCGATGGACTACGAAGCATCGGGGTTGATAGAAACGCTAGAAACGCTAGAGCAGGCGGGCATTCATCACATTGGGGCGGGTCGAGATATTAAAGAAGCTCGTCGTCCAGAAATCTTAGAAGTGAAGGGGCAGCGCATTGCTTATCTCGGCTATTACGATGCAGACCTTCATGCGGCAGATATAGATGCTGCGGGCACCAATCCCACTCGCAACGATCGCATCGCCGAGGATATTCGAGCTATTCGTAAGCAGGTTGATTGGATCGTCGTGAATTATCACTGGGGCGAGGAATTAGCTGAGTATCCCGTGGATATGCAGATTCAGCTAGCACACCACACCATTGATAAAGGCGCTGATCTGGTTGTGGGGCACCATCCCCATGTCCTGCAAGGAGCGGAAATTTATAAAGGACGACCGATCGTCTATTCTCTAGGCAACTTCATTTTTGGCGGTAATTCCCGCAGCGACTACGATACGGCGGTGCTAAAAGTTGCCTTGCGAGACAAGCAAATGAAGGTGGAATTTTTGCCGGTTGAGGTGACGCAGTATCAACCCCGAATTGTGTCTGGCGATCGCGGTGAGCAAATCCTCAATCAAATTCGTGAGCGATCGAGCCTCTTTGCTCAACCGATGCCATCCTCCGTTATTCTTGATGCCCGTAGTTCTGAAGTGGTTGAGCCAGGAGAGTCAGAGGTTTTCAGCGAACCATCTCCCAACCCAGATACGACAAATGTTGCTCCGTCGCCACAATCTACACCTGAGACAACGTCACCTGACTCTTTTATTACTGCACCAGACTCAGCTCCTGACGACCTACCTGCTTCACCAGATGAGCAACCCAGCAACCCTGCTACTCCACTCAACTCACAACCTTTCGCACCCGATACTGCACCCAGTAATAGCGCTCCTGCTTTCCCCGACTCAGAGCCAAGCCCTAGCTTCTCTAACCCAAAACCCGCCGACAACTGGCAATCTTTACCCTCTCAACCGACTGCTGCCCCCTCTCCAGACCCAACGGATGCTTGGCCTGATGACTCCACTGCGCCTGCACCTTTTGAGCCAGATGCTTTCGAGCCAGACAGGTCCAACCCATCCCTAGATTCGGAGCCATCTGAATCTGAGCCAGCGGAGCTTGAACCGACCGAATCTGAGCCATCAGAGCTGAACTCTGAGCCTGAGAATGGCTATACTTACCCACACCGTCAGGAACCAGATGATTATTGGCAACCGCTGACACCAGACCCATCAGAACCGCCTGACGAGCTTGTCCCTAGCGATGATACATCTCCTGACCCTAGGGCTCCTCTCAACCCTCAACCTGAGGCAGAACCCTTTACAGAGCCTGGAAACAGCACTGAACCCTTTGACTCGTCGCCCCTAGAGGGTGATCCTTCTCAACCATTAAACGGCGATACTTCTAGTCCTCTGAATCAGACACCCTCACCTAGTCCAACGCTAAACGAGGGTTTAGAACCCTTTACTGGGCCTGTAGAGGCACCTGCGGACGATACCTCTATTCCTGAAAACGCGGAACCCTCACTCCCATCGGCTCCGCCTAATAACAATCTAGAGCCCTTCACCACCTCTCCAGAAGATTCCACACCCCTGGAAGCTGAGCCATCAATTGCGCCCACGACTGCACCCAGCGATCGCTTGGAGCCGTTCATTACCAATCCTGCTGAGACAGTTCCAACTGCTCCAACCGCAGCCCCAGATTCGGAGCAAAGAAATTCTTCCCCGGAACCTGTATTGCCTCAGGCAGAACCATCTGAGCCAAAACCATTCGAGCCACCCTCACATCCTAAACAGCATCCGCGCGAGCACATTGCTCTCCTAGAACATTAAGCTCCAGCGATCGCCCTCCCTACTTCTACTTCTGCTCCATCTCAAGTTCTATCAACAGCAGCAAGTCGCCATCAGCAACCAGCAACACCTCTAGTTACCCCATTCGCGGAGCGCCCAGAGTAGATTTGCAGAGCTGAGCGAGATCTCATTCCAACCCAAGGAGTCAATCACTGTGTTTGCGATCGCAACTGAACAGCGGCAATACAAAACCTATCTACTCTCTGACCAAGCTACCAACTCTCACTTAGAAATTGTGCCTGAGCGGGGTGGCATTGTTACCAGCTGGCAAGTGCAAGGCCAAGAGCTGCTGTATCTAGATGCTGAACGATTCGCCAATCCCGAACTAACTGTGCGGGGCGGCATCCCGATCTTGTTTCCGATTTGCGGCAATCTGCCCAACAACACTTACAACCACAACGGCCAAAACTACACCCTCAAGCAGCATGGCTTTGCCCGTGATTTACCTTGGCAAGTAACAGAACAAGAAACGCAAGATTTAGCCAGCCTAACTTTGGCGTTAGAGAGCAATGAGCAAACCCTAGCGGCGTATCCCTTCCAGTTTCAAGTCGCCTTCACCTACAAATTGCAAGGGCATACCCTAGAGATTCATCAGCGGTTTGAGAATCGCTCTAGTGAGCCAATGCCCTTCTCAATAGGACTGCATCCCTACTTTGTAACCTCAGATAAAACTCAGCTCCAGTTCGATATTCCTGCCACCGACTTGCTCGATCAGCGATCGCAAGCCGTCGAATCTTTCAGTAACCAATTCGATTTTGAGCGCGATGAAATTGATGTGGCGTTCCGGGAACTCTCGCGTCGCTCAGCCACCGCCAGCGATCGCGGCCAGGGGGTGCATTTGACGCTCAGCTACGAGTCCCCCTACTCCACTGTGGTCTTTTGGACGGTGAAAGGTAAAGAGTTTTATTGCCTAGAACCTTGGACTGCGGGACGCAATGCCTTAAATACGGGCGATCGCCTGACTCACTTAGCCCCCGGTGCGAGTTTAGATACAACGGTCCAACTCACGGCCAAATTTCTGTAGTTTCAGCGCTGCATCTCAAGCTAAGCAGGCAATCTAAAAATAATCTGAAGAAATTTATGTTTTTCTTGGTAAATATCTTCTAAATTTAGAAGGGGTGTGTTATTGTTGTAAACGGCGCTGAGACAGGCGCAACTGAACGGGTCGCTAACTCAATGGTAGAGTACTCGGCTTTTAACCGATTTGTTCCGGGTTCGAGTCCCGGGCGACCCATAAAAAGAAAGATAAACAAATCTTATAGACCTAGTAAAAAGGGTTCAAGGTGAATCTTGAAATACTTCCTCTATTTACAAGCACAAAGTATCTTAAGATTAACGTAAGAATTGAGCTCGTCTAAAACTAGCTAGCTAACGACGAAGTAATTAGGAGGACTCTCTATGGCGCTCGTACCCATGCGGCTGTTGTTGGATCACGCGGCTGAAAACGGTTACGGCATTCCCGCCTACAACGTTAACAACATGGAGCAGATTCAAGCCATCATGCAGGCTGCCCATGAAACCGATAGCCCTGTGATTTTGCAAGCCTCTCGTGGCGCTCGTAAATATGCTGGAGAAGCTTTCCTACGCCACCTGATTTTGGCTGCGGTAGAGACCTATCCTGATATTCCTATCGCAATGCACCAAGATCATGGCAATAGCCCTGCGACTTGCTACTCAGCCATGAGTCATGGTTTTACCAGCGTCATGATGGACGGCTCTCTGGAAGCTGATGCTAAAACCCCTTCCAGCTACGAGTACAACGTTGAAGTAACTCGCCGAGTGGTAGAAGTTGCTCACGCAATCGGCGTCAGCGTTGAAGGCGAATTGGGTTGCCTCGGCTCTCTAGAAACTGGCCAAGGTGACAAAGAAGATGGACATGGTTTTGAGGGCACCCTCTCCCATGACCAACTCTTGACCGACCCTGATGAAGCAGTAGACTTCGTTGAGCAAACCGGCGTTGATGCCCTCGCAGTTGCGATCGGGACCAGCCACGGTGCTTACAAGTTCACCCGCAAGCCTACTGGTGAAATCCTCGCCATCAGCCGCATCGAAGAAATCCACCGTCGCCTTCCCAACACCCACTTGGTCATGCACGGTTCCTCCTCTGTACCTGAAGATCTAATTGCGTTGATCAACCAGTACGGCGGTAAGATTCCTGAAACCTACGGTGTACCCCTCGAAGAAATTCAAAAGGGTATCAAGAGCGGTGTGCGTAAAGTCAACATTGACACCGACAACCGCTTGGCGATCACTGCTGCGGTGCGTGAAGCCCTAGCTTCTAAGCCTGAGGAATTCGATCCTCGCCACTTCCTCAAGCCTTCTATCAAGTACATGCAAAACGTTTGTGCTGAGCGCTATCAAGCCTTTAGCGCTGCGGGTCAAGCTAGCAAGATCAAGCCTGTTTCTCTGGATGATTTTGCTGCTAAGTATGCCAAGGGCGAACTGGGTGGCGCTACCAAGAAAGCTGTCACTGTTTAATTAACAGGTTTGACTCTTGACCAAAAAAGCTGGGTAGTCTTTAATGCTATCCAGCTTTTTTATGGAAAGGTTTAAGCTCACTGAGATACCAAATTATCGAGATGCCAGTGTACAAGCTGCTTTAGCTTCTGCGTCAGAGGGTACGAGCGCGACCACATGAGGCACAGGGCGAGGAATATATCCCACCAGCGATTCACCTTTGTAAGCCAGTGAAGTGCTGGCACCAGAGTCTAGCATCACTGCATCGCGAAAGCCTGCCTTTACCAACGCAATTCCTAAGGAAACCGAGTCAATTGGCTCCACTGAAACTCCGATGGTGGGTTGCCCGGTTTGATTGATGCCCCAGAAGGCCCGATGACGCACAGCATCAAAATCGAACAAGCTATTGAAAGTACTAGCAGGTTGAGGTTGGCTATCCTTCACTAGCCAAGCCGCCGCGACAAAAGCATCTGTCACACCTGCTAATTCTGCTTGCACCCCCTCTAAACTGTTGTGCTTGTCTGGGTTAAAGGGAATAAACTTAGCCGCTTGAGGACCCATTACCACTAGTGGCCGTCCCTTCAGCCTGGGATTGTCGCTGTGATTTCCTGGGACGAATTGCCCGTTACTTTGACTCATGACAGGGCCGATCATCACGTTGGAGTCCAAGTACCTGAGGGAGAAGAACCCGCCATCTACTGCTGCGATCGCCTGAGTTCCTTCTAGAATTTCTTGAACCTGGTAACGACTCTTGGCATGAATCGTGATCGGTTTACCCCCAGAAATTAACCGGAAAGGTGTCTCGTCAATTGTTGTTTCGGTGAGTTGCACTGGCGCAGAAAAATCAAAGCCCAGATTCCACCTGGGCAGGGGAGATCCACCCCAAGCTTGATCTACAATCTCGGGGAGCCGAGACTGTCCAAAGCGAGCGATCGCCAACAAGCTCTCGGATTCACCTGCAAAGCGCTCATCCACATCATCCATTGTGAATGCTGCTAAGTAACCCGCGTCCTGAACCACTTTAGCGACTCGGGCATCGTACTTTCCTTCTGGGTAGGTGAAGTAACGAATCGGCATGCCTAATTCAGCTTCTAAAAGCCGTTTCGACTCTGCTACTTCAGTCGCCAAATGATCATCTGTGAGTTTGGTGAGATCTGGCGGATGAGTCACACTATGAGCCGCGATCGTGACTAAGGGATCAGTAGCCATTTGGCGCAACTCTTCCCAATTCAGGCTAGAGCGCCCCAGCTTTTTACCAACCTTGGCAGTATAGATAGAGAATACCGCTGGGTAGCCGTATTTTTTGAGTAAGGGGTAAACGTGTTCGTAGTGTCCCTTGTAGCCATCATCGAAGGTTAGTAAGATAGGCTTTTCTGGTAAAGGCAACCCAGTTCGTAGATGCGTGGTTAGCTGATCGAGACTAATCGGGGTTAGCCCACGCTCTTGAATCAGTTGTAGGTGTTGCTCAAACTCTTCCGGCGTTACATCAAAGAAAACTTGCTTTTCTGGCAGAATATCGTGATACATCATCACGGGGACTCTGGCCTGTTGAGCGCGATCGCTGATCTGTGGCCAAGGGCTAGGATTGAGATAGCTTACCAGTTGCGGTCCTAAGCTCTGAATTAAATGGCTTAAACCAACTTCCGGATCACCAACCCAGGTGGAAGCCTTAACCAAATTCCCCATCCAAGTAGTTAGCTGAGTTGACGTTCTGAGATTGTCATCGGTTTGACAAACTGGCTCAGATGATTGTGCTTCTGTAGAGTTAAGCGCTAACAATCCTGCCCCAGACGCTAGCGATTGTAGAGAATGGCTCAAGTCCTGCGCGATCGCTGAATGGGACCACAGCAGCGTCATCAATCCTAAGGGCAGACCAATAGCGAAACGGAAGCGAAAGTTAATAATTCCGAGTCCGTGAGAGAAATTTTTGGCAGCTTGAGAGCCCAGGTGATGCTCCCGGCAAATCAACGTCATATTTTTGCAGGACAAAGGCACTGTGGCTAGATGTAACCGATACCAAAAGATTTGTCAGGTGTTACAAATCACACAAAAGGCAGATCCCAGCTCCGCCACTGCAATCTTTAGACCAACCGTTTCCAAGGTTGTTCCTAGCAGCTTGTGTTCGCTAAACCTTAATTAGACACTACTCTGCCTGCCCCAAAAATCCGGGTAAAACCCTAACTTCACGCCGCTCTATCAAGGTGCTAAAAGCACATATTCATCCTTCATCCCTTGTCCAGAAATGCTGCCTTAAAACATCCCAGCGGGAGCAATGCCAATGATCCACGTGGGACACGATTAAACCAGTGGCATCAAGTTGCAACTCACTCCAACCTGTAATTGCAATCTTGGGTTGCCAAGGTAGGGGCGATCGCCACTTCAGCGTCCACTCGGTTCTAATCGAGTTGCCGTTCTGCTGAATATCATGCAGATCCATTTTGAGGTCCGCAAACCATCGCTCTAGAAAAACAATCATTTGCTTGTAGCGTTCTACCCCTTGAAAACGATTAAGCGGATCTTGAAAAAAGACTTTTTCTGCATAGATGCTATAGGTTTGGTTCACCGGAAACCGCTCATAGTCCTCACGTAGAACCTGCACAATATCCATTAAGACTCGACCTCAGGCCACAAACGCTCTAATTGACGCTTCCAAGCTGCGAGTACTTCTTCGCGGCTACTAGCTCCCTGCTCCAAATCTCCCATTAATCCTTCCTCATAGAAACGATTTAACGTTTGCAGAGTCGCTTCTAATGACTGCCCTTGGAGTTTGGCGACATGAATAATTTGGCGAATTTGAACTTCTACTAGGTCATTGAAAGGTTTGGCTAAACCTTGTTCATGTAGGGACTGCAAACGCTGAATCGCTGCTGTTAGGTCTGCGATCGCCAAACTTTCTAGACGATGCTGAAACACCCCCCACAAAACATCTTGGTGCAGGGCATAACGGGTTTCTTGAGTGGCATCAAAATTAGCTTCTAGCAGTTGTGGCATCAAAGCTTGTGCTTCTTGAGCAGGAGCGATCGGCAAGAGCACTCTTAACCAAGTGTGGTCTTCGGACAGCAAAACTAGGAGGCGGAAGTTTGTGGTTTCGACTTGCCAGGCTTCTGGCTCTAACCTTTGAGCTAAAGCGCCAAACAAGTTCGTTAAGGCATTAGTTATTTCGTCAGGAGTCATTGTAGAGCGCGGAATTTAGGGCTGTAGCATCATCATGACGCTCCAATTAGCGATGGCACAACCGTTACATATTGCCTCCACGTTGTAACTAATGCGGCTCACCCCGTCATTAAAAATAGTCGCAAAGGGTCTAAATGGATGTACCAAGGCAAGGGTTGCTCTTTAAGTAAAGACCATTTTTCTTTGAACACCTCTGCTTGTAAATGATAGTCCTGGTCATCACTGGGAGCGGCATGCAGCTTCAAGTAGAGTGTTGTTCGGTGTAGCGTTTCACTGGTTTGAACTAACCAACAAGGGAAAGTGTTACTGCTGCCCGGAGCGATCGCGAAATTGCTCTGCTCAGGAGCGCTGGTAAATATAATGTGATGAGCTCGGATACCAACCAGAGATAAGTCAGATGGAATCGGCTCCACAACCCTTAGCAGGCAATTCCAATCAACGGCTCGAATCAGTTGTGTCTCAACTATTTCTGCCTGGGAAAAGTTTTTGCAACCCGTTAGCTGAGCCACCACAAATTTAGTTGGCCGTTCCACGACTTCTGCTTTAGGGCCAGAAGCTACAACCTGCCCAGCAGCCAGGATCATTAGGTTTTGGCAAATCCGGTAAGCTTCCTCTAAGTTGTGGGTTACAAACAAAGTAATCCCTGGATAACTCGCTAAAATCTCCTGCAAGTGCTTCTCGAGTTGACTGCGCAGGTGAGTATCCAACGCCGAAAAAGGTTCATCTAAAAGCAAAATTTGTGGTTCGATTGCCAAGGCTCTAGCCAAGGCGACTCGCTGCTGCTGACCTCCCGACAGTTGCTGCGGATATCGGCCTTCTAACCCTTGTAGTTGCATCACACTGATCAGCCGAGCCACTCTATTCGCACGTTCGCTTGCAGGCAACGTATACAGCCCAAAGGCGATATTTTGCCCAACTGTCAGGTGAGGAAAAAGCGCGTAATTTTGGAATAGAAAGCCAACCTGCCGCTGCCGACTAGGAAGATTAATGCCCCGCTCTGAGTCAAATAACACTCGGCCATTCAATACAATACGCCCACTCGATGGCGTCTCTAGGCCAGCAATACAGCGCAGAGTCAAGCTCTTGCCAGAACCTGAAGCTCCTAAGAGTCCTAGTGGTTTTTGATCAGCTGTACAGCTAACTTTGAGCGAGAAGTTAGCTAACTGCTTGGAGATGGCGATCGCTAGTTCCGGTTTCAAGGATCCAGTTTTTGCTTCTACAGTGGGTCGTGTAGCACCCCTGACCAAATGAGTAGTTATGTTGGCGGAATGCCCTTGCGGTTGGACCGTTTGCTGTTGCCTGAACCAATGCCGATAGTGAGACCAGTAATTTAGGTTAGCAATGGTCACTAGCGCGATCGCTACCACCACTACTACCCAAACTAGAGCCTGAGACCTGTTCCCTTGCTCGACTGCAAAGAAAATAGCGGTAGGAATCGTTTGAGTTTCTCCAGGAATGTTGCCTGCCAACATCAAAGTGGCACCGAACTCTCCTAGCGCGCGTGCAAAGGTCAAAATGCTGCCCGCTATCATGCCTGGCCAAGCCAAAGGCAATAGTACCCGCCAAAAGATCCCCCACTCTGAAGCCCCAAGCGTCTGCGCTGCTTGAATCAGATCAGAATCAATTTGCTCGAAAGCACCTAGTGCAGTTCGGTACATCAAAGGAAACGAGACCACAGTAGCTGCAATTACAGTTGCAGACCAGGAAAAAATCACGTTCAAACCCAGAGGTTGTAGAACTTGCCCTATCGGCCCATGCTTACCAAATAGCAGCAGCAACAAGAAACCAACGACAGTAGGTGGTAAAACCAAAGGCAGCGTCAGCACACCATCAAACCAGGGTTTTGCCCTGCCTGGGTAACTAAACATCCAACGGGCTACTACTGTCCCCAAGCAACCAGCAATCATAGTAGCCGCAGCAGCAGTCTTTAGAGAAATCTCCAGAGGAGACCAGTCAAACGCCATGTCATGATGCCTTTATCTCCTGCAATAAAAACATCAATTGCTGGCAATGCCAAATCCATGCTTTTGAAATACAGCTTTAGCCTGTGGCCTGGATAAAAACTGTATAAATTCTTGAGCAGCAGTTACATTTTTGCTATCTTTCAGCACTGCTACAGAATAACTAACGGCAGAATGAGACTGTTCAGGCGCGATCGCTACGAGCCTAACTTGTCTCGACGTTTTAGCATCTGTCAAGTAAACTATTCCAGCATCTACATTCCCCGTTTCTACATAGCTCAAAACTTGTCTTACATCTTTCGCTAAAACTAATTTTGGTTTAACTAACTCAAGAATTCTCAGCCAGGTCAAAACTTCTTGGGCATACATGCCAGCTGGTACACTCTCTGGATCTGCGATCGCTAAACGTTTAACACTTCCATTCTTGAGGTCGTTGAAATCTTTCAAAGCCGACACATTTTTCGGCTCAATCAAAGCCACTTGATTCGTTAAGAATTTTTTCCGAGTACTGCTTAGTAGCAATCCTTGCTCCTGCAAAACATCCATCTGCTTGGTTGCAGCAGATACAAAAATATCGACAGGAGCACCTTGCTCAATCTGAGCCTGCAAGGCTCCGGAGGAGCCGAAGTTAAAAGTTAAAGAACTTCCCGGGTTTTCTTGCTGCCAAAGTGACCTTACTTCTTCCATTACATTAGTAAGGCTAGCCGCCGCTGATATTGTCAAAGTAGCTGATTGCTTTTTAACTGTTGAGGTTGAAGACTCAGAGCTTGAGTTAACAAAATTACAACCAGTGATCGTTAAAGCAAATCCAGCGATCAAAAGACCTACTCTGGCAAGAGCAAAAAATCTCATGCAACTTATGAAAAGCTTTTAATTGAAGCACCATATCACAATTGCAGTATTTATCTTGGTACTGGAAAACAAATAGTTCGAAGTAGGAGATTCAAAATAACCGTCTACAGAGAGAAAAAACGTACAAATCAGGGATAATATGCCCAAAAAACACAGAGAAGAGAGAGGAGTGTCTAAGCGCTCCTCTTTCTCTTCTCTGTGTTTAATTATTGCCCTGGCATCGAGCTATTGTCCCGTGGGGCTGCCCCCAAAGTATCGTCGCCGCTACAGCGTTTCACCTCTGAGTTCGGGATGGGTCAGTGTGGTTCCACCGCGCCA